>CACZOG010000042.1 GCA_902782715.1 uncultured Lachnospiraceae bacterium
CTTTCGGATGAGATCTGCGAGAAGATCGGAGTATCCAGCCGAAGCGGAGAAGGTGTTTATCTTACCCTTGTTTTAAACGATAAAGAAGACAGAGACAAAGTATTCATGTCTTATCTTTTCGAGTAAGTTATCAGTCTGTGCATTGGACAAATCGTTTTAAAAATTGTAAAAATCTATCATAATATTATTTATATATTGAGAGCAGCTTAAAAAAGTAATATTATTGCTTCTGATATCGTGAAGATGATTAATGAGGCAATATGGGAAAAACTGTAAAAAGAAATTCAGAAATAAATGAATACACTCCGCTTCTGGTCATAGCGGGGCCGATGTTCCTTGAATTGTTCTTGGGAACGATGCTTAACAACATCGACACTTTAATGCTTAGTCACTACGATGAATATGCCGTAGGAGCAGTCGGAAACGCCAACCAGATCATGTTCATGCTGAACATTCTCTTTAATATCATTGCGACGGCAACGGGTGTTGTTGTTGCACAGTATCTGGGAGCAAAACAGTATGACAAGATGAACATGATATATACGCTTGCAGTTGTGTTCAACGCGACATTCGGAGTGGTCTTAAGTCTTGGCATCGTTCTTGCCAATCCCCTTTTTATGACAATGCTGAAAGTCTCGTCCGAGATGCGTCCTTATGCCATGACATATATTTATATTGTCGGCGGCGGAAGTTTTCTTATGGCGATATATAATGTTTTAATGCAGATCCTCAGGTGTAACGGATATCCCAAAGTCGGAATGTATATTTCGCTTGCGATAAACGTTATAAACATCGGAGGAAACTATCTGTTCCTCTACGGCGGATTAAAGCATCTGAACATGGGCGTGGCAGGCGTTGCGATCTCAACGGTTGCTGCCAGAATAATAGCGGTAATTGCCGCATTTGTATTCTTTTACGGTGCAAAGATCGGTAAGATCGCACTTAAATACATCAGGCCTTTTCCGTACAATCTTTTATGGAAGATGGTTAAGATCGGCCTTCCTTCGGCAGGAGAGAATCTCTCGTACACGCTCTATCAGATGTGCCTTCTTTCGTTTGTAAACGGGATGGGAAACGATTCGGTAAATGCGAGAGTCTACTGCAATGCGCTTATTTCGTTTGCGATGATATTCTCGAATTCGTCGGCCATGGCAACGCAGATAATCACCGGTCATCTTGTCGGTGCAGGTAAGGAAGACATAGCGTATAAAAGAGTGTTTAAAACACTCCTTACTTCAATGCCCATTACAATAGCTCTTGCCACGATAAACCGCATTCTGTGCCCTTATACGTTAAGGATCTTCACGCAGAACGAGGCGATCATCGCACTCGGATGTTCAATTATGTTTGTGGATATCTTCGTTGAAATAGGAAGGTGTCTGAATATGACGTTCATCTGCTCACTGAAGGCGGCAGGTGCATATATTTTCCCGCTGATCGTCGGTCTTATCACGATGTGGGGACTGGGCTTAACCTGCGGATATACTTTCGGAGTCCTTCTGGGAATAGGCGTAGCGGGCGTTTTCATGGGAACCGCCACGGACGAGTGTATCCGAGGACTGATAGTAATGTATTACTGGTACAGGAAAAAATGGTACGGCAAGTCCGTAGTCGATAAAAAAGCACAAAGCGAAGAATAGATCATCCTTCTTTTGCAATCAACGGGAGAGATACCGTAAAAGCGGATCCGCTGTCGGGTTCGGACTTAACGGATATCCTCCCGTTCATCATATCTATGATACGTTTAACGAGCGAGAGTCCGAGACCGTTTCCGCTTGTTGCGTGCGAAGAGTCTCCCTGATAGAATTTCTCGAAAATATGTCTCTGCGTATTTTCATCCATTCCCACTCCGTTGTCCGAAATTATCACATATACCGCATCGCTTCCGATACTGGCTTTAACCATGATATTGCCGTTTTCGGGAGTGAATTTGACCGCATTCGATAAAAGGTTCATCCAGACGTGATATAAAAGATCTTTGTTCTGATAGTAATCGATATCGTCAAGTTCCATATCTATCGAAATATTCTTATTAGTCCACTGTTCCTCGAAAACAAGCATGCATGTTCTTAACTGTTCGTCCAGACTGAAGGATTCCTTGTCCGTAATGATCTCCTGTGATTCGAGTTTGGATAAAAGAAGCACGTTTGAAGACATCGTTGCAAGATGTTCGCTTTCATCCATGATTATCTTTGCAAATTCACTCTGCTGTTCAGGTGTAAGATTGCCCGTATATAGCTGTTTTGCGAAGCCTCGTATGGAAATGATAGGGGTCTTGAATTCATGCGAGAAATTGTGGATAAAATCGTTTCTGAAGATCTCCGTCGAAGAGAGTTCGTGCGTCATGTCGTCGAAAGCCTCAACGAGAGTACCGAGATCTGTTTTTTCCGTGAAAAAGTTTGTGATCCCTTCAACTTTGACATCGTAATTGCCGTTTGCCACCTGCTTGGTTATACGTGTGAGTTTACGAAGCGGAAGGAAAACGTTTCGGTTGATTATGACCGAGAAAACGGACGAGGAAACATAACTGAAGGCGAGAACGATAAGAGTCATGTTCAAAGGTGTCAGATGCAGACGGTCTTTAAGAGGAGTTAAGTATAGGATCATCATGATTCCTCCGGCAAGAACGTTTGATACCGTAAGTGCGAATATCATAAAAAAGCTGATTCGAAAGATGATGCTTTCAATCAGCTTGCTTACAAGGGTTCTGATACCGTTCAACATTTTTTTGACGACTTTTTTCATAAATCGCTCCCTGATAAATGCTATTCTTTTTTAACTGCTTTGTATCCGAGTCCGCGGACCGTAACTATCTCAAAATCGTCATTGTTTTTGAAGCGGTCACGCAGTCTGTTGATGTGGACATCCACGGTTCTCTCTTCGGACTGGGTTTCGGAATCCCAGAATTCCTCCATTAACTGTCTTCTTGTAAAAGTCTTGTTGGGATAAGAGAGAAGTTTGAAAAGAAGCTGAAATTCTTTTCGGGGAAGTTCGTATTCCGTGTCGTTTTCACGCACCGTAAAAGAATCATACAAAAGTGCGGTGTTTCCGATCACGAGTTCATGTTCCGCAGCAATGTGGGCTCTTCGAAGAAGTGCCTGAATACGCAGAATGAGTTCGAATTCGTCGATGGGTTTAACCATGTAATCGTCGGTTCCGGTCAAAAAGCCTTTACGGATATCATCCTGTGAATCCTTCGCCGTAACCATGATGATCGGGATCTGAGAACCGGAATTTCTTAAGACTCTGGTAAAAGTAATGCCGTCCATAACGGGCATCATGATATCAACCAGAATAAGATCTATATGATTCTCATCGAGGACCTGAAGAGCTTCTTCGCCGTTTGATGCATGCAAAGTGGAGTAGCCGTTCTGGGTAAGAACGACCTCCATAAGCCTTGCCGTATTTTTGTTGTCTTCAACGATGAGAATATTAAACATGTCTTACTTGTTCTGGAACTGTGAAGAATTCTGCTTTGAAGGGATGTTAAGATATCTGACAATCTTCATGCTTGCATTCTTGATAAATTCCTCTTTACGGAGTTTTACAACAGCAATACGCTTGTACATGGGACGCTTGTTGTTAATCTTTTCTTTGAGAGCATTGAAATAATCGTAGTTGTCGAAATAATCCTCTTCGGGATAAATTTCCGCAACAATCTTTCCGTCCTCGTCATATACCAGAACTTCGCGGACCTGAGGATCCCTTGCAAGATCTTCTTCCAGTTCTTCGGGAGAGAGGTTCTCGCCGTTTGAAAGGATGATAAGGTTTTTCTTACGGCCCGTAAGAGTTATGAATCCTTCATCATCAACGTATCCCAGATCTCCGGTATGATACCAGCCTTCAGGATCTATTACGGCTTTGGTAGCTTCTTCGTCCTTGTAATATCCCTTCATGACGTTGTCGCCCCTGAAGAGTATTTCGCCTTCATCGGAAACTTTAACTTCCATTCCGGGAACGAGCTGTCCGACGCTTCCGTCTTTGTGATGGTAAGGTCTGTTAACAGCCGTACAGGGGGAACACTCAGTTGTTCCGTAGCCGTTTAAAATTTCGATACCCCAGGTACGGAATTCTTTTACATACATGGGATCGAGTGCAGCGCCGCCGCAGATGATGTAATCAAGATTGCCGCCGAATACTTTGTGGATGGCGGCATATGTTTTCTTTCTGACATCGACACCTGTTTTTAAAAGAACGTCGGTTGATGTCATAAGACCTTTTATGGCAGTGGTTTTGCCCTTCTTGTCAATCTCGCCCCAAATCTGCTTGTGGAAGAATTCCACGAACAAAGGAACAAGGAATATTGTCTGAGGCTTAAAGTCAGCCAGATTTTTCTTAACGTACTTCGGGCTCTTGTTTATGTATGTTGACTCACCGTAGTTCATTGTCATGAAGATTCCGACGATAAGTCCGAATGCATGATGGAAAGGAAGGACTGCCAGAACATTTCCTTCGGGTTTATAGAGACGACAGGTCTGGTTGACTTCGAATGCTATGTTTCGGTTGGTCAATTCAACGCCTTTGCATTTTCCGCTTGTTCCCGAGGTAAAGAGAATCGCTGCAGTCTTTTCAGGGATAATCTGATATTCAAGGAACTCTGTGTTTCTCGCTTTAAGAAGTTTTCTTCCTTCATAAAGAATCGTATCAAAAGTGCCGAGATCGTAAACTTTTTTGACAGCCTTGGCATCTATTTTTTCTACAAACTGATCGGTTACGAGAGCGTAATCGCAGTCACCGAGTTCGATAAGAGAATTGATTTCCGCAGAGGGCAGACTCTTGTCGATGGCAACAGCCACATTTCCGCCGTTAACGCATGCGAAGAATGCAACAAGCCATTCATAGGAATTCTTTCCGATAATTGCTACATGTTTGTCTTTTATCTTCTTGCTGTACATCCATGTTCCGAACGCATTGACATCTTCTCTCAAGTCCGAAAAGGTTTTGCGCATTTCACCGGTTTCACAAGGGTAAACGAATGCGATTTTATCGGGAAAATCAACTGCTTTTGTAAGGATGAGATCTTTCAGATCGCTGATGTCTTCAAGGGTATCGTACAAAGGATATTTTTTGTTTTTCATAATGATCTCCAATGGAATTTTTTTGATACGCGCCCGCGTAAATACAATTATACTTTATTTAAATTAATGAAACAAGTTTTAATCGCTTTTACCGTTTTCTGTCATACATTTTTATTGAAAATAAGGGCACTTTATGGAATAATTAAAATGTAGTTTTGTGACTTTTTGTACGGAGGGAAAACCTTTATGTCCAAATGGATTATTGTTGTTGATGACGATATAGCCAATCTGAAAATGGCAGGGCATATTTTAAGCCAGAACAATATGAGAGTAACTGCCTTAAAATCGGGCAGAATGCTTATAGATTATATAAAAGAAAACGGGGCTCCCGACCTCGTTCTGCTTGATATCAAAATGCCGGAGATCGACGGTTTCGAGACGCTTAAGCTCCTCAGGGATATGGAAAAAGAGAGCAACATGTCCGAGACTCCGGTCATTTTCCTTACGGCCGACGAAAACGAGGAAACGGAGAGCAGGGGCTTCGAAGTCGGAGTTTCCGATTTCATCAGAAAGCCTTTCAACCCCCAGGTTCTTCTTCGCCGTATCGAGAATATCGTTTCAATGCAGAGCGAAATGATAAGCTGGAAAAACGAGGCTTCCACGGACAAACTCACGGGACTTATCAACAAAGCGGCAGCAGGCAAAGAGATGGAAAGAATGTGCCTTAATTCTTCGGGCGCATTAATGATGATAGACCTCGATTCCTTCAAACTCGTAAACGATATCTACGGTCATGATATGGGAGATAAAGTCCTTATCGGATTTGCCAACATCATCAAGGAAGAGATAAACGAACGCGGCAAATGTGCAAGAATCGGCGGCGATGAGTTCATAGCTTTCGTAGAGGATGTAAAAACAGAAGAACAGGTTTCGACCATCTGCGAGAATCTTAACGCGAATCTTACCGCCAAAGCGATCGAACTTATGGGAGAGGACATGAACATTCCTCTCGGTGTTTCCATCGGTGCGGTATACATTCCCGAGTACGGAAGGGATTACAGTGCACTTTTTAAGATCGCCGACAAAATGCTTTATAACGTCAAGAAAAACGGCAAACACGGATATGCCGTTCATAACAGCGACAGTGCGTCCGATGATGACGACGAGAATGCAACGCTCGACATTCGTGCGATCTCGGAAATCCTGGGAGAGAGAAACATCCCCAACGTTGCGCTCCAGCTTGACATGGAAGCTTTCACATATGTTTACAGATATGTTTACAGATATATCATCCGCCACAACGTAAATGCATGCAAAGTGCTCTTTACGCTTCATCCCGCTTCGGGTGTCGGAGAGGCTGCTTTTAAGGATTACTGCGAGAAATTCGGAGAGCATGTAAGCAAATCCATGAGAAAATCCGACTTCTTCATGCAGAACAGATATAACCAGTTCTTCATCTTCCTTACCGACATCAGAGAGGATTCCACTGACAAGGTTATTTCCCAGCTTATCGCTTCATGGCACAAAAAATTCCCGAATACATGCGTGATCACTTTCGAAGCCGAATTCATCAAGAACGATGTTCCCAAGGCATATAAGAAAGAAAAAAGAGTCATCATCGTCGATGACGACATGATCAATCTTCAGGTTGCCGGCAAGGTTTTAAGCGAGGGCGGAATCCATGTTACGGCATTAAAATCAGGTTCTTCCCTGCTTGAATATCTTGATGCAACGGAGACGATCCCCGATCTTATCCTTCTGGATGTTAAGATGAGCGGACTCGACGGTTATGAGACACTCAAGAGACTTCATCAGAAAGGCGGAGAGATCTCGGGCATTCCCGTTATCTTCCTTACCGCAGACGATTCGGAAGGCGCAGAGAGCAAGGGCCTGGCTGCGGGTGCAATGGACTTTATCAAGAAGCCCTTCGTTCCCGAGGTTCTTTATCTTCGCGTAAGACATATTCTCGAGCTTCTTTCACTTCAGAAACAGTTAAGCAACGAAGTTGAGATCAAAACAAGCGAAAACAGAGACTTATTCATACATGTCGTTGAATCCCTTGCGGATGCCATCGATGCCAAAGACAATTATACGAACGGTCATTCCGGCCGCGTTGCCGAGTATGCGAGAGAGATCGCAAAGCGTGCGGGTTATTCGGAGACCATGCAGGAAGAAATTTACATGATGGGTCTTCTGCATGACGTTGGTAAGATCGGAGTTCCCGATGAAGTTATCAACAAACCCGGCAAACTTACCGAAGATGAGTTCGATCTGATAAAGAGACATCCTCTTATGGGTGCCAGAATCCTTGAGAACATCAAGGAAAGACCGAACCTGGCTCTCGGAGCCAAATATCATCATGAGCATTATGACGGAAGCGGATATCCCAACGGACTTGCGGGAGAAGATATTCCCGAGCCTGCAAGGATCATCGCCGTTGCCGATGCATATGATGCCATGTCAAGTTACAGAAGTTACAGGGAAGCCCTTTCCCAGGAGAAGATTATTGAAGAGATCTCGAACGGCAAGACAAGCCAGTTCGATGCCAAATTCGCCGATATAATGCTTTCGATCATAAGAGAGGACAAGGAGTACAAACTCAGGGAGACTCAAAATGAATAAAAAGACCAAAACGAATGATTTTTTCCAGACATCCAATCTGACTCTTCTTGTCAGCTATACGTTTTTTGCGACGATGCTCATTGTCGAAGCTTTATTGATGGGATGGGAAAAATGGGTTCTGGTGCTCATTGCATTCAGTATTTTCGGATGCTGGATACTGCACCTTAATCATAAAACACCGACATATTTAAGGATCTGGATATATGCCCTTTTGATGATGGCATGTTTCTTCTTCTACGGGGTCCATCTGACCAGTACGTACGACCTGGCGATAGTAATGTCCGCCATTATCATCCTGTATATCCTTACAGGTATGCGCGTGATGATCACCATGTGTCAGATAACTTATTACATAACGATGGCATACAGCATCGTTATGATGATCATCGAGAAAACCACGGAGTTTGACGTGCTGGTCATAAGCCGTACGGTCATGCACTGTGCAATGATCTTCATGATCGGCTGGCTTGCGAGAACGGTTATCGATAAATGGACTCAGGTTCTTAATAAATCCAAGGATGAGATCGTACAGCTTACCGACGCAACAGAGAGATTAAGCGATTTCCTTGCGAATGTTTCACATGAAATAAGAACACCCATCAATGCGGTCATCGGTTTATCCGGAATCTGCATCGACAAAGAAGAGAACGAAGAGATCAGAAACGAAATGATCTCGGTTCAGAATGCGGGAAGAAGAGTTGCCGAGCAGATAGGAGATATCCTTGACTACTCGGAGATCGACCGTAAAAAACTCGCAAGAAACAACGAAGATTACATGCTTTCTTCGGTTCTTCACGACCTTATAAGCGAAATAAAAAGATATAAATCCAATGACGTCGAACTGATAATCGATGTGGATCCTTCGATCCCGTCGATCATGAATTCAGATGTCATCAAGTTAAAAAAGATATTAAAAGCGCTTATCACAAACGGTCTTAAATATACCTATAACGGCGGCGTATATGTAAGGATCTCAAGCGAAAAGCATGAATACGGAGTCAATCTCTGCATTGAGGTTACGGATACGGGTATCGGTATGTCCGAAGAAGAACTCGAGAGAGTATACGAGAGATTCTATCAGGCTGATTCCTCAAGATCGCGTATGGGCGGCGGCCTCGGTCTGGGACTTGCGATCGTTTCCGGATTTGTTTCCATCCTCGGCGGTTTCATGACCATTGAGAGTAAGGAAAATGTCGGAACGACGGTTCATGTAAGCCTTCCTCAGACGGTTGTCGATTACAGCAGCTGTATGTCAGTTGCAAATCCTGAGAAACTCTGCCTCGGAGCATATCTTCATTTTGACAAATTCCCCAATCCCGCAGTCAGAGAATACTACAATTCCATGGTTCTTAACATTGTCAACGGTCTCGGCGTTCAGATGTATCGTGTGGACAATGAGGAGAATCTTAAGAAACTGCGCGAATCCATAAACATGACTCATCTTTTTATCGGACCCGAAGAGTATCTTTCCGACAAGGAATACATTGAGGAACTTGCAAAGGAAATGATCGTTGTCGTTGTTGCAAACGATGATATTGAACTTCCGGTTAACTCTTATGTTCAGAAGATGGAGAAGCCTTTCTACTGCTTCCCCGTAGTTACGGTTTTGAATTCCGAACACGGAGAGAGAACCAAGCACGAAGGTCAGCTTATGTGCAAGGGCGTGCGTGCGCTTGTTGTTGACGATGAGCCCATGAACCTTGTTGTTGCAAAGAGCATCTTCAAGAGATACGGAATGGAAGTTACAAGCGTTACTTCAGGTCAGGAATCGATAGATATCTGCCGAAAGAACGTCTATGACATCATCTTCATGGACCACATGATGGGCGGAATGGACGGTGTCGAGGCCATGAAGCGGATCCGCAAGGACGTTTCCGGACTTAATAACCTTGTGCCCGTGGTTGCTCTTACGGCCAACGCAATGAGCAGCGCAAAGCAGATGTTCTTAAGCGAAGGTTTCGAAGGCTTTGTAAGCAAACCCATCGAGATCGAGGAACTCGAAAGAGTGCTTAAGAAAGTACTTCCCAAATCTTTTATCTCATATGAGATGGTTGAAGAAGAGGAAGTAACCCCTGTTAGTAAAAAGACTGCACCCGTAAAAGAGAAAGCAGTCGAAAAAGTTCCTGAAGAAAAGAAAGCATCGGATAAAAAAGAAGAAGGCAGCAAAGAAGACAGGGATAAAGCGATCGAAAACCTTAAACCCTGCGGAATCGATCCCGAGATCGGACTTAATTACTGCTTAAACGATAAAGAATTCTATGAAACGCTTCTGGTACAGTATGCAACGGAAGCAAGGGAGAAGATACCTCTTCTTAACGAGTATCTTTCCAAAGAGGACTGGAGCAATTACGAGATAATCATTCATGCGGTAAAGAGCACATCGAAGATGATCGGTGCTATGTCGCTTTTTGAAAAGGCGTTCGAGCTTGAGAAAGCTGCCAAGAAGAAAGATGCTGCATATATTACCGACAATCACTCGAAAGTGCTTCAGGAATACGCAGTCGTCAAAGAAGAGATCAATAAGAATTTCAATGTGCCCGATGTCTCGGCAGGAGAGGAAGTTCTTGAATTCGGAGGTACGGACGACAGTGAAGATGAGGTACTCGAATTCATTCCCGAGGGAGCGGACTAACACGGATAAGCGTAAGCAAAACGAAGGAGCTGTCATTATATGAAGCCTAAGAAAAAGAAAAAAAGCATGCTTTTTAACGAAAACATAGATTTAAAACAAAGACTGTTCGTTCTTAACCTGATCGTAACTCTGACAGTCTTGGCGATCACGTTTATAGAGATCATATTTACCGATGAATTCCTGATCGATACGATCATGCTTGCGGTTGTTATGGCGTTTATCGTTCTTGTCGGGATCATTTCCGTCAAAACGGGCAAGGTCGGCATCGGAGGTGTGATCATTGCGACGTTGATGAGCTTCGGTTATTTTCCCATTACGTTTATAAACGGCGGCGGAATCAACGGTGATGCGCCGTTATGGTTTATCTTCAACGTTCTTTTTGTAAGCATGGTTCTGTCGGGAAAAGTTAAGATCGTATTCTATGTTCTCCAGCTTTTAACCGCGGCAGCATGCTATTTCATAGGTGTGGCTTACCCTGACATCATTCAGCCGAATACGTATATGATGGCGCACATTTATTCTTTTACGGCGCTCGTGTTCATCAGTATTGCGGTAAGCGTTGTCATCGGTCTGGAAACCGGACTTTATGCGAAGGAAAACAAGCGTTCAGAGAAGCAGAAAAGAGAGATCGAAAATCTCATCGCTTCCCAGAATCAGTTCTTCTCGAGCATGAGCCACGAGATCCGTACTCCGATCAATACGATCATCGGTCTTAACGAAATGATCTTAAGAGAGGACGTAAGCGATGAAGTTGCGGAAGATGCCGCAAACATCAGGGCAGCAGGAAAGCTTCTTTTAAGCCTTATAAACGACATCCTCGATATGTCCAAATTCCAGTCGGGACAGATGCATTTAACGAATGTAACTTACTATACCGGCAATATGCTTTCGGACATTGTCGGTATGCTTTGGATAAGAGCCAAGGAAAAGAAACTCGATTTCAAGATCAACGTATCTCCCGACATTCCCGCAGAACTTATCGGGGATGAATTCAGGATCAAGCAGATACTCATCAATATTTTAAACAACGCGATCAAATACACTAAAGAAGGTTCGATATCTCTTTCGGTTCAGTGCGAGAGAAAAGATAACGATACCGTAAACATGATATACACGATCACGGATACGGGTATCGGTATCAAAAAAGAAGACATTCCCTATCTTTTTACCGCGTTTAAGAGAGTTGACGAAACAGAGAATCAGCATATCGAGGGAACAGGCCTCGGCCTTTCAATCGTAAAGCAGCTTCTCGACCTTATGGGCGGTAAGATCACTGTCAACAGTATTTATACCAAGGGTTCGACTTTTATCATAGAGATTCCCCAGAAGACCAACGGCGAGAAGCAGGTCGGTGAATTCGATTACGAAAAGAACCACCATATTGCCAAGAAGGGCGAATACAAACAGAAATTCGAAGCACCCGATGCGAAAGTGCTGGTTGTTGACGATAACGAATCCAATATTCTCGTAGTTAAGAAACTTCTTCGTGCGACGAAAGTTCGGATAGATACGGCAGTCAACGGCGTTGATGCTTTGGGCAAGACGCTTAACGATTCATACAATGTTATTTTCATGGACCATCTCATGCCCGAAATGGACGGTATCGAGTGCTTCAAGAAATTAAGAAATCAGGTCGGCGGAAACAGCCGAAATGCCAAGGTCGTTATCCTTACGGCCAATGCGGGCGAGGAAGAAAGAGAACTTTACAGAAAAGAAGGTTTCGACGGATATCTTGTTAAACCCGTAAGCGGAGACGATCTTGAGAGCGAACTCTACAGACTTCTTCCCAAAGACCTTGTTCATGTAAAAGGCAACAGCGAAGAGATCATCAACGAAACCATTTCCTGGATGAGAGTCGGCCAGAAGAAGAAAAACGTTGTCATCACCACGGAAAGCGTTGCCGATCTTCCCAAAGAGATCCTCGAAAAATACGACATTCAGGTTATCGCACATAAAGTACAGACCGTGGAAGGTACTTTTAAGGACGGAAGAGAGATCGACACGGCCGGAGTTTTACAGTATATGGAAGACAAGACGAAAAAGATACTTCCCCTGGCTCCCGATGTCAAGGAGCACGAGAGTTTCTTCGCAAAAC
The DNA here is from genome assembly GCA_902782715.1 of uncultured Lachnospiraceae bacterium. Classification (GTDB taxonomy): domain Bacteria; phylum Bacillota; class Clostridia; order Lachnospirales; family Lachnospiraceae; genus UBA3766. The sequence continues at coordinate 12,368 of CACZOG010000042.1, forward strand.
AGCTTTCGCGTGCGAACAATGTCGTTCATGTTTCGATCTCCGGTAAGATTGAAAACAGCGGATATCCCGTAGCCAAGGAAGCTTCGAGAGCATTCGACAATGTTCATGTTTTCGATTCGGGACACCTTTCCTCAGGTCAGGGAATACTTGTTATCGAAGCCTGCAAGATGGCGGAAGAAGGTCTGGAACCCGAGGAGATCATCGAGAGACTTGAAAAGATCAGATCGAAGATCCATACAAGCTTTATCGTTGACAATCTTGATTTCCTTGCAAGATCCAAACAGGTCGGAAACAGAACGGCCAACTTCGTTAAGTCACTTATGGGCCGTCCCGTGCTTGTTCTAAAACGTGGTAAAATGGGCGTCGGACGTATTTATTTCGGTTCCAGAAAGAGAGCATGGAAGAAGTACATTGACTCCACGCTTTCGAATATGGGCAGGATCGACAGATCGATCCTCTTTGTAACCTATGTAGGAATAAGCAAGAGAGATCAGGACTGGATACGAAGCCAGATCGTTCGCAAAGGCAAATTCGAGGAGATCTATTTCCGTCAGGCAAGCCCTGCAATCGCCGTTAACTGCGGCGCGGGAACCTTCGGACTGCTCCTTAAGGATAAGGGTTAAGACAATCGTAAAACAAAAGTTAATGATTTTTTAACAAAATCATGTTAGATTATTATTTGGTGCGCTTAAATAGTGCAAGTATTAAGGAGAAATCGTAGCAATACGAAGACATGCGATGAAGACCGGACTTATACTTGAAGGCGGCGGGATCAGAGGAGCTTTTACCGCCGGAGTTCTGGATGTTTTTATAAAAGAAGGCATCAATTTTGATTATGCGTGCGGCGTTTCCGCGGGAGCGGGAGTGCTCAGTAATTATATTTCGGGACAGGCCGGCCGTTCCCGGGAGGTTTTGTTATGCCCTCGCGGGGATTCGTATTACGGATTCAGAGAGTTCTGCCGAAGCGGCAAATACATGAATCTTAATAAGCTTTACGGAGAACTCATATACGAAGAACCTGTTTTCGATTTCGATTCCTATTTCGCCAATCCTACCGAAGTTGAAGTCGTAGCAACGGACTGCATTACGGGCAAGGCGGCATATTTAAAAGACGATAAAACGATTGAAGGCTTCTGCAATGTGGCAAAGGCCACAAGCTCGCTTCCTTTCATAACGGGCCCCCACAAGATCGGAGAGAATTATTACATGGACGGTTCCGTTTCGGACCCGATCCCGGTTAAAAGGGCACTGGAAAAAGGGTGCGAGAGAATAGTCGTTCTTTCTACCAAAGGCGATGGAATGAATCCTTCCAATCTTAAGAAATTCACTCCTTTCATGAAAATGAAATACAGGAAATTCCCGGGTTTCATCGATGCTATCCAGGTCAGGATACCCCTTCTTGAAAGCCAGTACGAACTCATTGACAAGATGCAGGAAGAAGGAACCACTATGGTCTTCCATCCCCAGGGACACTGGGAGGTTTCCCATATGGAAAAGGACATTGATAAGATCTCGGCACTTTATGAAGAAGGTGTCAGGGAAGCAACGGACAAACTCGAAGAAATAAAGAAATTTTTAAACGATTAAAGAGAGATAAAAATGCAACCGTTAAGCAAAGAAGTATCCGTCGGAGTGGACATCGGTTCCACAACAGCGAAGATTGTTATCCGCGACGGTGAAGAGGTAATTTTCAAGAAATACGAAAGACATTATTCACAGGTACGTCAGAAGACTCTGTCGCTCTTAAAAGAGGCAGAGCCTTATTTGCGCGATAAAAAAGTCAAAATAGCGATCTCCGGGTCTGCCGGAATGGGAGTTGCTCAGGTTGCGAGACTTCAGTTCGTACAGGAAGTTTATGCGACATTCGCACTTGTCGAAGAAAGAGAACCCGACACGGAAGTTGTTATCGAACTCGGCGGAGAGGATGCCAAGATCATCTTCCTTAAAGGCGGCGTTGACGAGAGAATGAACGGTACATGCGCAGGCGGTACCGGAGCTTTCATCGATCAGATGGCATCTCTTCTAAACGTAACACCGGACGAGCTTGACGAAATGAGTTTAAAGTGCGGTAAGGTCTATCCCATCGCATCAAGATGCGGCGTATTCGCAAAGACGGATATTCAGCCTCTCATCAATCAGGGCGTTTCGAAGAACGATATAGCAGCAAGTATCTATATGGCGGTTGTCAATCAGACGATCGCAGGTCTTGCACAGGGAAGAAAGATCAAGGGCAAGGTAATGTTCCTCGGAGGCCCCCTTTATTACAACCAGGGTCTCAGGAAAGCTTTCAAAGAGACTTTAAAACTCGAGGATGAAAATGCATTATTCCCCGATTACTCACTTTACGCAGTGGCTCTCGGTGCATCGATCTTCGCGGGCAAAGCGGATAAAACATATTTATACGATAAACTGATCGAGAAGCTCGAAGAAGCTGTCAAAGCCAGAAGAGAAGTTGCAAGCATGCCTCCTCTTTTTGCAGATGACGATGAGTATAAAGAGTTCAAAGAGCGTCACGATAAGGAAACGGTTGAATTCGCAGACATAAACACATACTCGGGCAATGCATACTTAGGAATCGACTGCGGTTCGACAACCACCAAGCTTGTTCTTATCAACGACAAAAAAGACATCCTCTGGCAGTATTACAATTCCAACAAGGGTAATCCCGTGGATGTCGTAAAAGATAAATTAAAAGAAGTCCGTACCCTCTGCGGCGACAGGATCACGATCAAAGCGTCTGCGGTTACGGGATACGGCGAACAGCTCATTCTCAACGCATTCCACGTTGACAGGGGACTTGTCGAGACCATGGCACATTTCATGGCTTCGAAGCAGTTTCAGCCCAACGTCGATTTCATTCTCGATATCGGCGGACAGGATATCAAATGTATCAAGATAAAGAACGAAGCGGTTGACAGCATCATGTTAAACGAAGCCTGCTCATCAGGCTGCGGTTCTTTTATCGAGACTTTTGCAAAGTCGATGGGATACGATACCAGGGAATTTTCCAAACTCGGGATCAAGGGCAACGCTCCCGTAGATCTCGGTTCGAGATGTACCGTATTCATGAACTCATCCATCAAACAGGCTCAGAAAGACGGTGTTTCGGTTGAGAACATCTCCGCCGGAATCTCCGTATCGGTTATAAAGAACGCGATCTACAAGGTTATCCGTGCCAATTCACCGACCGAACTCGGGGAACATGTCGTAGTTCAGGGCGGTACCTTCTTAAACGATGCCGTACTTCGTGCATTTGAGAAAGAGATCGGAAAGAATGTCGTTCGTCCTGCCATTGCAGGCATCATGGGCGCATACGGCGCAGCCATCTATTCGATGGGACTCGAGCAGGAAGAATCAACTTTGCTTTCTCTTGAAGAACTTGAGAAATTCACCCATACATCCAAGGCATCGGTATGTCAGGGATGTACGAATCACTGTGCACTGACTATAAACATTTTCTCGGACGGCGGAAGATACGTATCAGGAAACAGATGCGAGAAGATGACATCCAAGGGTAAGATCGACGAGAAGCTTAACCTTTACGAATACAAGAGACAGTATTTCTCCAACCTCTGTGCACCTCACAAAGAGGGTGCGAAGGTAATAGGAATGCCTCTTCAGCTCGGAATGTACGATCTCGCACCTTTGTGGGTCGGAATCTTCGAGAACTTAGGGTTCAACGTGAAACTTTCGGGACTTTCATCAAGAGAGACATATCTCCTCGGTCAGGACAGCATCCCTTCGGATACTGTCTGCTATCCCGCCAAGCTCATGCACGGTCATATCGAGCAGCTTATCAAAGAAAACGTGGATGCGATCTTCGCACCCTGCCTTACATACAACATTGATGAGAAAGCGGGAGACAACCATTACAACTGTCCCGTTGTCGCATACTATCCCGAACTTCTTAAAGACAACATGGATATCTTGCAGGAAGTTCACTATTATGCGCCTTTCTTAAATATCTGCGATGAAAAAGAACTCGCAAGAGAATTCGTAGTAACGATGCCCAAGGACATCATCGATGCTGATCAGAAAAGATATCTTGAAGCCGTTAAAGCAGGATTTGAGAAGTACAGAAAATACAAAGAAGACCTTTTCGCAGAGACCGAGAAGATCATTACGAGAGCAAGAGAATTAAACAAGAAGATCATGGTTCTTGCGGGAAGACCTTATCACATCGATCCCGAAATAAGCCACGGTATCGATCTCCTTGCATGCAGCTTAGGTTTCGCTGTGATCACAGAAGAGTCAATCGCACCGAGGATCGGAGACGTGCCCACCAACATCCTTAATCAGTGGACATTCCATCAGAGACTTTACAGAGCGGCTCATTACGTGCTCACTCAGGATGACATGGAACTCGTACAGCTTGTCTCCTTCGGCTGCGGAATAGATGCGATCACAACCGACGAGGTCAGATCCATAATCGAAAAAGAAGGCAGAATCTACACGCAGATCAAAATAGACGAGATAAACAATCTTTCGGCCGTAAACATAAGACTCAGATCTTTGATCGGCGCACTTGAAATGAGAGAGGATAAGAAATAAATGAACGATTCCGAAAGAGTGGAATTTACCGCGGAAATGAAGAAGGATTATAAGATCCTGATTCCCACGATGCTCCCGCGCCATTTAAAAATGCTTGCTTCGCTGATGACCGTATACGGATACGATGCGGAACTCCTTGAGAACAGCGGAAGAGAAGTCATAGAGACCGGTCTGAAGTATGTGCACAACGACACATGCTATCCCGCAACTTTGGTAGTGGGACAGTTTATCAATGCACTTCAGAGCGGCAAATACGATGTTAACAAAACAGCTTTGTTCTTCACCCAGACGGGCGGCGGCTGCAGAGCATCCAACTACATTTCGCTTATCAGAAAAGCCCTTAAGAAAGCGGGCTACGGATTCATTCCCGTAATCTCCTTAAACTTCGTCGGAATGGAGAAGAACGAAGGCTTCAAATTAACGCTTCCGATGATAAGAAGAATGTTGTATTCAGTTCTCTACGGAGATATCATCATGACGCTTGCCAATCAGGCAAAAGCAATGGAAGTCCATCGTGGCGATGCGGAGGCAAAGGCAGATTACTGGACGAAGAAACTCGTTGAAGAACTCGGAAAGAGCACTCCTTTTACCTATGGTAAGATAAAAAGAACATACAGGGAACTTGTAAGGGATTTCGCATCGATCTCGATGACGAGCGAGAATAAGATAAAAGTCGGAATCGTCGGAGAGATATATGTCAAATTCTCCCCTCTCGCAAACAGGGATCTCGAGAATTATCTCATCTCCGAAGGTGCGGCACCCGTAATGGCGGGACTTCTCGATTTCCTTCTTTTCTATGTGTACGGACGTATCGTAGAGCATGATATGTACAGAACGCATAAGAAGAGCATCGGCCTTCTTAAGATCGCATACAAAGTATTCTTAAAGAAGCAGAAAGACATTATAGACGTTATCAAAGAGGAAAGCGATTTCGAGCCTCCCACACCTTTCGAGCATACGGTCGAACTGGCAAAACCCTACATTAATCTCGGTGTTAAAATGGGTGAAGGCTGGCTTCTCGTTGCAGAGATGATCGAGCATATCGACAAGGGCACGAACAACATTATCTGTACGCAGCCTTTCGGATGCCTTCCTAACCATATCGTCGGAAAAGGCGTTATGAAGATTGTAAAAGAAAGAAATCCGGGCGTTAACATCATAGCAATAGATTATGATGCTTCCGCGAGTGAGATCAATCAGCAGAACCGTATAAAACTGCTTCTCGCGAATGCCACTAAAGAAGAATAAAAGAAAACAATTAAAAAATCAGGAGTTTGAAGCCTTGTTTTCTATCTGCAAAAGCGGAATGAGAAAACGGATTTCACTGGTTTAATTGATGGCAAAAAAACAGATCTTGCATCTGTTTTTTTATTTTGCAAGAATCAAAATTATCTAAGAATCAGGGAAGATATTTATAAAAATATTTAGATATTTCTGTTTAATATAAAGAAAATACATATGATTAAGTTAATCCGATTCACTTATGTGTTTATATGAGGTAATTAAAGAAATAACCGTTCAGTCCCATTTTTTAACCATTCAAACCATAATATACTTTTGGGAAAGGGGCATGTAGTATTATTTTATCGAAAAGAAGGTTTTAGAGTTTTCAGTATAGATGAAAAAATAATATAGGGGGTGCGGAATATTTATAGACGATAATAATCTCTTCAAAAGTATGTGAATAAATAGCTAAAAGGCCGAGCTGACACGAAGAGTAACAAATAGGCACATGAGAAAAAAGAAAACTGTTTTTACATTTTTTGTGTTATTTTTTAGTGGAGATTCTGTTATATATTTTCATATACTATAACCACATCAGTTCTGATGCGATTAAACTTCCAAACATCGAAATACTTATATTTGTTTTATCTTTTATCGGCTCGGCTTTGAAGGCAGTATTGACAACACAACATTGGATAATTCTATAGATACGCGTTTGTTATCCTGAAATTGAATATTTATGAAATTGGAACAAATGAACAAAAAAAAGACAATTATAAATATTTTATATATACTTATTATATTTGCAGTTGCACTAGCAATTGTGTTTTTTATATTTTACGCAAATAATAACCGACGAAACGATAACATGAACAGGTTTGTCGTGGAGGATATTACTCCCGCGGAGTTTACGGAGGTATGGCCATTTAGTGTAACAAAGGGTTCGGACTCTTTGGTTTTTTCCTGCATAGCACAAAGCGGTGAAGTCGTTTTTTACGGAAGGGATGAGGAAGGCAGTCTTTTTAATATCTTTAAAGATAAAGAGATTGAGATGCAGAATGCACCGACGGGATTCTATGAGACTTCCGACGGGAATGCAGCAATATATCTTTCGACACACGAAGGTATTATCTTTGACAGCGATTACGAAGCAAAGGGAACGGTTGACTATATCGAACTTTGTGAAGTAAAGGAAGAACTTCCCGATATGCAGGTATTTGCAAAATCCGGAAGAATCTATGTTACTTTTCCGGATGATGAATACTTCATGGCCTGCATCCTTGATGAATCATACAGACTGCTTTATAAAGCGGAAGATGTTTTAAGAGTAATAAGATTCTTGGACGGGGTTTCTTTTCTTACTGAGGAAGGATTGTTCGAGTATGATGAGGCTTCCAATGGATTAAAGAAAGTTACGAAGTACTCTAAGAAACTGACAGAAATGATATTAGAGAGTGATCTGATCGAAGGGGATGAGGAGTACGATTATTACTTCCTTAAACCGATTATGGCAGGTTCGGGCCTTAATGAAAGATTGGTCGATCAGGTTTTATGCGGCGTCAAAGGAAACAAAGCATATGAGATATTAAACCTTCAGGCATTTGACCTTAAGATTGATGGCTGCGTTTTCCTTTCGGATAACAACGGAGGCTTCTACGTTCTCGAATCCCATTTCTTAAACGAGGGCGGGAAGAAACTGTATCATCTTACCCCGACTGATGAGAGTCATGTTGACGAACGTACTCGCATAACATTTGCCGGAACGGGGATAACTCCGGAACTGACCAATGCGATAACCGATTATAACAGGCAGTCGAAGGATTACAAAGTTGAACTGGTTTCTTACGATTCCGATAATGCGAAATCGGGAAACGTTGGGGATATTCAGCTTGATATGGTATCGGGTGAGCAGGTTGATCTTATCTTCTTATCTTTTATGCAGATGAATGCGGATACGAGGGACAAAGTTCATCTTGATCTTAATGAGTATTTTGATAAGAGTTCCACGGTAAACAAAGAGGCTTTACTTAAGCAGACGATTAAGCAGTCCGATGACGGAAGGATCCTTAGTATCTCTCCCGAATTCGAATTAAGAGGATTTGTTTCGCTTGATGGGAAGACGGTGGATGATCAGAAATCTTATGCGGACTTTGTGAGTGAGAATACAGTGATCTTTAATGACTCCGATCCCGTATTTCAGGTTTCGTCGGCGATGCTTTATTCGGGAAACCGATTTGTGGATGTTAAGAACAAAGAGACTCATTTTGACGATGAATTTAAGCAGTTGATTGATAATATCAAGAAGCAGAATCAGGTTTCGAGGATTTCTGAAGAAGAATACGGCGATTCACTGCTTGCGGATCATATGGCTCTTTTATCATACGAGCATATAGCTTTTCCCTACACATATCTTTTCTATACCGTGATCGCCGGGGATGAGCCGGTTGTGATATCCAATTATGGAAGTAAAAGCGCGGTTCTGGTTCCTCATAACGAGATCGGGGTTATGAAAACGTCGAAGAATCTCGACGGAGTATATGATTTCCTGGATTATCTTTTCTCTAAAGAGAATTATTCGAAATACTTTGGGAAAGTCTATTTTCCTTCTTTGGAATCTGAATGGCAGGAGACACTTTCTTACATGAAGACCAGAGATACTGAGCTTAAGTTCGGCGGAGACGGCATAGAAGTAACAATGGGTGCCATTAACGAGAATGAGGAAGAATGGCTTAACGAGCTGGTAGCTGATTCCGTTTTCATATATCCGATGGAAAGTAAGTACTTAGGGATCATCGAAGAAGAAACCCAGACGTACATATATGGAAATGTTTCTTACGATGAGATGGTTAAGAACATGGAAAACAGGATAGGGATTGCACTCAACGAATAGTATTGTGCAAAATCACAACAAAACAAGCAAAACCGAAAGAAAAATTAGCAAAAATCAACAAGAAACTGTTGATTTTTGTTTTTTTATATAGTAAAATTCTCTCAAATCCGATTCGGAAAACTCCGGTCAAATCCCGCGCAGTCGCGCACAGATATCCTGATCATAATTTGACATTACAATGTTTGATTTTTGCGGCGAGTCAGCTTGTAAGATTAAGTCAATTTCTTTGACCTTTTTTTCGAACGGAAAAACAGAGAATAAACGGGAGAGGGAGCATCTACGCTCCTTTTTCCGTGTAAGGGATTTTATTGGCGTCATTATTGCCAAGGATTGCACCAAAATGGTATACTCTGTTATGGAGGACTAACCGATGCAGAAATCTTTTAATGTCACGGGAATGAGCTGTGCTAACTGTGTCTCAAATGTGGAAAAAGCAGTAGGCAGAGTTCCAGGTGTCGAAGAGGTAAGAGTCAATTTAATAGAAGAGATGATGGTCGTATCTTTCAACGATGAGACGACGACCGTTGAAATGATAGAGAATTCCGTTGATAAGGCGGGATACAAGGCTTATGTCATAGGAGACAACGAAGGATCTTCAGAAGCCCGTAAAGCTAACGAAGATAAGGATGCTGACAGGGAAGTAAAGAACAAAAAGGCAGGGCTTATCGCCTCCGTCATTATTGTCGCTGTCTTAATGTTCGTTGCGATGGGGCCTAAATGGGATGTTTCGACCAATGCCCTTGTACAGCTTCTTCTGGTCATTCCCGTACTCATAATCAACAGACACTTTTTCGTAAATGCGTTTAAGGCCTTAAGATCGGGCGGAACCAACATGGAC
>CACZOG010000043.1 GCA_902782715.1 uncultured Lachnospiraceae bacterium
ACTTCGGATCTGAAAAACATTATTCCCAATTCACCGTTCTTAATAAGCGAATTTGAAATGTTTTTAAACCCGAACTTCTCCGTAAAAAGAATCCTTGCAACAGGTCCCGAAGGAATGAAATCAATATATTCCGTCACATCCGAATCAAGCTTTGATTCGAATATTTCTTCTCCGCACTGCTTGACATACTCGATCGGATACTGTGCTACGGCTATTTCTCTTGCCGTTTCATGAAGCGCATACTCAACCCTTGAGTATAAGGTTATCATCTCCAATACCGAAACAAGTGCTATCGAAAGGCTCATAAATATGGGAAGAACCAGAGCTGTTTCAATTGTTAAGCTCCCTTTTTTATATTTCATTAATTGTCTCCTGATAAATCTTTTTATTGTTAAAGGATTGCGGATAATAGCCCTCACTTAAGAATTATGGCGTTTATATTCAGTTGTTGAGAAGGTTACTTTTTCGATAAATTTGGTATACGTTTATTCGTTGAGGGCTATTGCCCGCAATCCTTTTTTGATCATTCAAAATATGAATACTTCTTTTCTCCCGTGAATCTGTAATCAAAGCCGGTTTCAATGCTAAACACCGCACTTGCTTTATCCGCGCAGGCATCAAACCTGAAGTATTCGTTCCCCTTACCCGATATTCTTAAATTCTGTTCTATCATGTCCATCGTCCGATAAGCCTTAACAGAAGAAGGAATAAAATACAATAGAATCCTCAGATAATCCTGATAACTTAAGGTGATATTCGGCAGGTCGCTTCCCGAAGTCGGTACATCTCCTTCTTGAGGGACGTCTCCATAAATATCCGCCAGGAATCCGAAAAATCCCTCAATACTCACATCTATCTGCGAAGATTCTTTGATGAAGGGAACCCTTTCACCCTTTACAAGTCTTCTGCAGTCCGCAACTCCTTCAAGCCCCGCCCAGAGTACAAGAATGAGTTCCGTTATTATAGGTTCCGGGACTTCTATCAAAGCCGAAATGATACTCGAGATCGACCTTACGTTTTCGACCTTATCCGATGCCAGATTAAGTGCGATCAGATCTTCCAGACATCTGATGCAGTAAATGGTTCTTATCGTCTGTTCAAAATTGTTGTAATCATAGTTTGTTCCGACAATAATGTATTCCGCCTCGTAGTCAAGCTTTGTATCGTCTTTCTTGTCCAGGTAATTTCCGAATTTGGACATTATATATTCCACAAAATATATGTTCTGTGCAGGATGAAAATCAAACTCATTCAGATTCCCGTTTCCGTGCTGTTTGTGTCGAAAAAGCAGGGAATCAGAGATGTTAAAGGATTTATGTGAAATACTGAAATCCGCTTTGAATCCTACAAGGTCCGACACTCCGGCGGTGGGTAACAGTCCCATGCGAAGCCTGTCTTTTATCACAGTCTGCTCCCATGTGTCCTCTTCGTTATTTGTTATATTAGGCAGGCAGTTATCCCTTATTTTGTTATATCTGTCCGCATCTATGTTATAGCTGTCCCAGACACTTACGAGATTTAACATCTCCTTGACATCTTTTTCTCCCACAAGATTGGACATATATTCCACGACCTGATCGACAAAAGGCTCCCCGAATCTGTCCGTGGCAAGTTCATATTCCGTAAGAGAAACATTTGTATCCGTAACATCCAGAAAATCCGAACAGATCAGAAAAGAAGTACCGTTTTCGGGATGGAAATTATCATCAAAATAATTGTTCAGTCTGATCTCAAGATTCTTTGAATCAGGGCTGTTGGACAAATAGGACATATCGATAAAAAACACATCATATCTGTCCAAAAGTTCCCTGTTATACTCCCCAAAGACCGAGAAGAGCGCGCTTTCCATTGCACATTCAAACAAGACCTGGAGCGCAGCCCCTCTCGCAGCCGATACCATCGTCAAAAGCAACGATATTATCAGCATAAATACCAAACTGAGATATATTGATATTTCCCCGCTTTTATTTAATTTTCTTAATCTTCGTCGTAATCGCTTTAAACACATCTTCAACAATATCAATCATCTCTTCTCTAAAAATAACAACCAGCGTAACCAACACAACCAGAATCAGGATCACTTCCACGGTACTGAGTCCGGTTTCATCCAATGCAAATCTTTTAATAATATTAATTGCAGACTTCATGTTTACCCCTCCTTTCCTTAATGATTCTATGGTTAAATCCCCGATCGGGAGTCAACCTTCAGCCGTCAGCCGAAAGAAAAACTTTCAAACGCCGGAATCATTATCAGCACAAACACTATAAGCAAAAGCAGTACCATGGGAAGTAAAAGTTTGGTTCCTGCGGTTTCCGCTTTCTTTTTTATCTTTTCTCTTCTCTCGGAAGTACTCTCTCCTGCTGCCTTTCTGATGTCATCAGAGATCTTTCCTCCCTTTTTGATATTCCTGTTTATCATTCCGGCAAAAAACGATATCTCTCTGACTTTACACTCTTTAGCCATGCCGTTTAAGGCTTCTGCCAGAGAATATCCCGACCTGACATGTTCGTTTGCCTTATATATTTCCTCATAAAGAGGACTGTCTTTCTTGCTCTTCTTATATTCCCTTGCAAGTCTGTCAACCACCTGCGCATGAGTCAGTCCCGCCTCGTTTAAAAGTGCATACTTAACTGCAAAATCTGGATATTCCAGAATTATCTTTTCCTTTCGCTTCTTCTCGTTATCGCCCGCCGAAAACTTATCCTTAAAAAGAACCAGGAAAGCGCACAGTACGGTCAGCGCCATTACTGTCGGCACTTTGTTTTTCGTCTGCTTCTCCCATTTGACATCTACACCGTCGATAAGCTCGGGAAGCTCGATGGTTTTCTCGTTTCTTTCACTTACATTTCTCAAATCCAGATAGTTCCTTATCTTCTTTGAAAAAGCTTCTTCCTCGCTTAATTTAGCGGGAAGAATTATTCCGTTTATCGTCTCTTTTTCTTCAAATTCATCAAGGGAATACGTGATCTCTATCTCGAATTCCGTTTTTTCATCAATATCGCCCGACAGATTTCCGTTACTGTCTATAAGCCCTCTCGGCCTTATACGATATTCGATATCAAAAGGGTATCCTTCCACTGTATCCGCCAGTTTAAGCGGTTCTGTTACTGAAGAAAAAGACTCGTTTTGACCAAGGATCTGCATCTTTAACGCTGTAATGAAGTCTCCCTTCATGGATTCGATCTCCCGAGCGCTTAATGTTCGCGATAAAACTTCCAGATCAAGGACTTCTTCACCGTAAATACTCTCGACTTTAAGTTTCACGTTTTGATCTTTTTCTTCATCCCTTTCAAGAACATCCGCGCGCAGATCGACATTTCTGTTTTTTAACGTCAGAACAAAAGCGACCAACGCTCCGATCCCAAGAACGATCAGTGCCGATTTCAAAGATTTAGGATCTAAATTTTTAAATTTACTATGTGTTCTCCCCATAAAAATGCTCCCGTATAAACCGCCAGACAGGCACTCATAATGAGTGTTCCTGATATATTCCCATACAGAATGTCAAAATAACCCGGGCTCGTCACACCGATATAAACCAGTATCACAAATGGGATCAGGCACATTATCCTGTGCTCAAATTTCTTAGAAGAAATAAGTATTCTGAATTCCCTTTTCATCTCGATCCTGGAATCTATCACTTCTGTGGTATCCGATATGATCTCTTTTAAGTTTCCGCCACTTCGTTTCGCTATTGAAAATATCTCCGCAAACTCCGATATCTCTTCTATCCCGGACCTTTCTCCCAAAGAGGAGATCAGTTCTTCCAGAACAATATTGTTCTCCAGTCCGCGGACGATTATTTCGCACTCCTTTGTAATATGGGATTTCCTCCCGTAAAGCTTCTCCATATCTCTGTAAGCATTTGCAAAAGCGTTCTCCGGAGAACTTCCGGATTGAAGATTCGTTGCCACGATCCTAATAAGTTCCTTAAATTCCAGAGTCATTTCCCAGTTTCTTTTTTGTTTTAGAAACGATCTCGCATATTTTAAAAACAGCGGAAAAAAGAGAAATAAAACTATGCTTGACAACATTGATTTATAGAAAAAGTATGCAAAAAATACCGATACCGCTATCCAGATAAGAACGCACGCGGCCGTTTCTTTTATATTCATTTTGTATGTGTCATATCTCATATGTTTTTTCCATTTTCGATGTATTTGTCAGTTCGCCTGTCTTAACCAGTCTGAACCCGTCTTCGTAATTTCTTAATTCAAAAATCGTCTTTAAAACCACGCTCTTATGGTCATTGGAAGTAACTTCGCTTATTTCAGTTACCCTTCTGACTTTATCCCTTCCGCGTTCAAGGTGGACCATTATGTCTATTCCCGATGCGATCTGTTTCTTGATCGCCTCAAGCGGGATCTCCGCATTCTGAAGATACATGGCTTCCAGACGCGTGAGCATATCCGCCGCACTGTTGGCGTGACCCGTGGACATACTTCCTTCATGGCCGGTATTGAACGCCTGCAGCATGTCCGCAACTTCTGCTCCTCTTACCTCACCGACGATGATCCTGTCCGGTCGCATACGAAGTGCCGTTTTGATCAGATCTTTAATTGTAATGGCTTCGCATCCCGATGAATTCGCGTTTCTTGTTTCAAGTCGGACCAGGTTGTCGATCGATTTGATCTTAAGTTCCGCACTGTCTTCGATGGTTATTACTCTCTCTTTAGGCGGAATAAAATCCGACAAAATGTTCAAAAGTGTCGTTTTGCCTGACGAAGTGCCGCCCGATACGAAGATGTTGTATCCCGCACGCACAGCCTTTTTTAAGAAAGCGGCGCCCTCGGGAGAAATGCTTCCCATTTCTATAAGGTTATCCATGGAAAACACATCTTTGGGAAACCGCCTGATCGTAATGATCGGGCCGTAAACGGCCGGCGGACTCAAAACTATGTTCACACGCTCACCCGCCTCGAGACGGGCATCCACGATGGGCTCGCTCTCATTAACAACTCTGTTGCAGGAGGCCACGATCTGCTGGATAACGTCATCCAGCTTTTCTTTGGACTTAAACTGCTTGTTCCATTCGCACATCTCTCCTTTTCTCTCTACAAAAATATGGTCATATCCGTTAACCATTATTTCCGAGACGCTTTCATCCTCGATCAGTTCCTGAAGAATATCCAGTTTTCTTATTGAGTCGAAGATGATCTTTACCAGATCTTCTTTATCCTTAAGAGAGAACTTGCCTTCTTTAGTTTCTTTGTAAACCGTCTGTGCGATAAGCGACCTGACTTCGTCTTCCCTGTTTTGTACGCTCAGATCCAGATTGTTCCTGACAACAGCGGTTATTCTTTCTATCTCTTTATCTTTTACCATCCGTATCTCCTACCATTTAAAATCCGAGGCCGTTTCTTTTCTTACAAAATCTGACAGTTCCGTATACAAAAGCCTGTCCAGGCTGTCCGGAAGATTTCGTATCGTCGGAACATTGAATTTACGTGTTTTCGAAAGAATATCACCGCGATTGTATTCGTTTAAAATGGTTTCATAATGAAATATCTTGCTCTGAGCTTTGCGGTCGGGTGCGCTTAGCGTGTAGATGATCGTGCATCTTGATAAAAAAGAATCGAAAAGTCCCTGAAGATAATCCGACAGGTCGAGAATAACGTAATCATACTCATTCATCGCTGTCAGTTCGTTTATGAAAGAATCCCATTCTTCCTGTGTGATATATGAAAGATCCAGATAGTAATACGCCGACTGGATCATGTCCAGACCGTTATGATTTATAATGCTGTTGTGAAATTTCGCCCCGAATTCATGTTTAAGATTGTTAAAATAATAAAGAACATCTGCCAGATCGGCCTTTTTCTCCACGCTGTCTTCAATATTCATTCCCGAAAAGCTTTCAAAATTCAAATACAAAACCCGGTAATTCTTCGCCAGCATCTGACCTAAAACCGCACAGAATGACGTTTTCATCACCCGCCCCACGGGTGAATAAACTCCTATCAGTTTGGTTCGGCTGAACCCCTGAATTTCATTCTCTTCATCCGTTACACCCAGAAGTTCGGTCAGTCTCGTTACGATCTCATCTCCGGGGCAGAAGCGGTAAAGCCCGTCATTCTGGGCATTTTCGTATATCGATATGATTCTTTTTACTCCTGCATACGAGCGTCTTTTATCCTCGGAAACTATCAGGAAATCTATGCTTTCTCTTTCCAAAAATGCAGTCAGTTTATCCTCGCTTGTAAAAGCCATATATGTGTAATGCAGTTTGGTTTCATCCTCCAGATAGTGATACATTTTTTCCATGTATTTTTGATTGGAGTCAAACAATGCCAGTACCTTCTTTTTCATTTATCCTCCTATCAGTTTTATGATTACCCCCAAAAGGATCGGCAAAGAAAAATGTATGCTCCCCTTTTTCAACATTTCTTTGTCCAAAGTCTCAAAATACGGCTCATTTAAAACATCCATGTCTCGCATCCTCAATCTGATGAACATATTCTTCGCAAAACGGAACAGATACTTGAATCTTTCCCCAAAAGAGCGGTATCTGACAGCCTTGACCAAACCTATGATCAAGCCGGCGAAGAGTGAAAAAACGAAAATGATCATTACATCTTTGAATGAAAAGCATATGCCTGTCATTGCGAGAAGCTTTATATCCGCCGCTCCGAAAAGACCGAGCACGAAAAGCGGAAACAAAATAAGGATGGGAAATAAAACAGAGAAAAAAGTACCGATAAAATCAAATCCTTGATCTAGAACGATCTTTTGTATAAGAAGCAAGCCCGAAGCTGAAATAATATACCAGTTGGGTATTTTATCGGTACGAAGATCGAAAACTGCCGCGGCAGTCAAAATCAGTACCAGTAAAAAAATATCTTTCACTTCCTTTTCATATTCAGTTATTTTTATCAGGAAAATTTGGGGAGATTTATCCCAATTTGAGAACCCGATTCTTCATCAGGTGAGTTTGATTATAATTGAACTTGTGCAATTTGTAAATAATTTTTTGAAAATTTTTTATTTTTTTGTTGAAAATCACGAAAAGGCTGAAAAGGGCGCAAAAAAAACCTCTCCAAATCAGCTGTTTGAAGAGGTTTATAAGCATTAATTTAACTCTATCATGTCCTCACGTTTGTTAAACGCATCGATTACTCCGGAGATCTCTTCCGATATTTCCTTGGATACGTAACTGTAATTCTTCCTTGATTCCACTGCTTTGGCAAAAGCAACTATTTCGTATCGTATTCCTTCTCCGTCAAGCTGATAAAAGAATCTCTTGTTATCTTCGGGATTCTCATATCTTACTTCAAAATAATCAGTTTTCCACCATGGTGCAGGAACATAAATGTATCCTTTGGTTCCTGCTATTACAAGCTCGCCTTCAGCTTTAGCTCCTTTTGCGACTTTTACCGAGGCGATACCCGAAGGATATACAAAATCTATCTTGGTAAAAGCATCAATATTTTTGGATTTATCCAAATACTTTGTATAAAAGATTTTTTTATTGTAATCCGTTCCGAAAAGCTGAAATACGGGAAGCATAGCCACAGGACCCCAGCCGCACATACTGTTCCATTTACGCGACAAATCCGCGTCTTTCTTCTGGATTCCGTCTCGTAAACTGGTACAAACGGAATCTATGGATACAATATCTCCTATTCTTCCGCCCTTGGCCATCAGCAGCAATCTTTCATATGCGGTGGAATACGCTGTCTTTATCGCATCCATCAATATGAGATTCTTCGAATCCGCAAGATTATAAAGTTCCTGACATTCTTCCTTGGTATATGCAAGAGGAGATTCGCACAGAACGTGTTTGCCCGCCATTAAAGCCTTCTTTGTATCCGAATAATGATTCTCGGGTTTTGATACTATATATACCGCATCAACTTTTTCAAGCAATTCTTCGTATACATTGGTATAAAAAAGCCCTTCAACACTGTCGCTGACTTTGTGCGCCGAACTGATTCCTACAATTTCCACCCCGTTAACATATTGGGATTCCTTAATAAATTTCGCACGAAGAATCGCAGATCCCACTATACCGACTTTAATTTTTCTTTTTTCCGCTCTAACCTCTGAACTGGAAACACCTTCGGTTCTCGGAAGATAAACAACTTTGCAGTAATCGTTCAAATAATCGAATTTGCCTTCCCAGTCAGATCCAACCGTAAAAATATCCACATCAAGCCGACGAATGTCATCAATTTTCTGACCTTCATATTCTTCGACTATTATTTCATCCGCTATTCCCAATTCTTTTACGGCTGCAACCCTTTCCATCAAAGACTGATGGTTATTGATTTTTCCCCTGGATTTGTCATAGTCGTCCGATGTAACCCCTACTATAAGGTAATCCCCAAGCGCCTTGGCTCTTTCCAAAAGAATGATATGGCCGTGATGCAGCATATCATACGTACCGTAAGTAATAACCTTAACCATAGTTTTTTCTCCGTAAAAATCTTTTACAGTTTCCCCTTATTTTGCAAATCTTTTAAAGCATTAACCAAAGTCGTGTTGTCTTTTGCATTAAGACATCCTATATGTCCGACTCTGAAAATCGAATGCGCCAGTTCTCCGCCGTTCGGACATACCCAGATTCCGTAATTATCTTTCAATTCCAAAAAAATCTCGTATGCATCGGCATTCAGAGGATGCAGAGAAGTAACACCATTTGCAGGCGATTGCGAAAACATTTCAAACGGCATGCCTTTTATTTTTTCTCTGAAATCCTTTGCCAAAGAAGCTACTCTGTTAACTTCTTCTTCTACTCCGCCGGCTTTCTCAATTTCCTTCAGACGCACATTTATCTGTCGAAGAATTCCCACAGCAGGAGTAAAAGGTGTCTGGCCTCTTTCCATGTTTGAAAGTGCATCTTTAAGGTCAAAATACATGGATTTGACTTTGTTGTTTTTTACTCTTTCGATTGCATTTTCAGAAAGAACGATAATCGAAATACCCGGAGGGCATGCCAGAGCCTTCTGCGATCCCGTAATCATTACATCCGCTCCGCACTTTGACATATTAAAAGAATCCGCCAGAAATGACGATACGCAGTCACATACATAAAAGAGTCCGAATTCCCTGCAGTATTCTCCTATCATTTCCGAATCATAAAGAACGCCAGTTGATGTCTCATCAATGTTGACAAGAAGTCCTGTATAATTTTTTCCGTCCTGTTGATACAAACGTTCCTTTGTAAGTTTTTCTCCCGCCTCAAGTTTGATAACCTCATGGGGAATATCATGTATTTCACATATTTTTACAAAACGATGACCGAAACTTCCACCGTCTATGACCAGTACTCTGTCTTCAGGAGTAAAGCAGTTCATTACGGCTGCTTCCATGGAACCTGATGATGAATTGGTCATGAAAACCGCCCCGGAGCCCTTCGGAGCGTTTGAAAAATCAAGCATGAGTCGCTCATTTTCAAGCATTATTTCCGAAAATTCAGTTGTTCTGAAATAGGGAACCTGTTCCCCTCCGATTTCGAGCACCTCTGCGCTGCTCATTACCGGCCCTACTGTAAAATTAAGCATTGCTTCTTCCTTTGGTCAAAGATTTTTTTAAATTCCACAAAAATATTTTCTGTCGGTTTCCCCAGACATATTTCTGATATAACAATTTTAATGTTGGTCTTTTGGCCCATTTTTTATTTATCTCACGATAGCTCATATCACTCATTAAATCCTTCATAAAGGAATCTCGTTGAGGATTCTCGTCAATCGTTTTTCTCATGGGAGATTGATATTTTAACGCATCTTCAAATTTGAGTTCATGACCTGACATATATTTTGAAGCGGTATCAAAAACTTCTTTTCCTTTAGCAGTATTACAGAAAACAAGAGAACTGCCACCGTTTTTTCCATATAATTCCGGGCAATATAAATGAACTCCCCACAAATCTCCGAGCGTTATGTCTGCTGTTCGTTCGTTTGTTGCAAAAAGACATTTATAACATGAAGGGCGACTCATTAAATGTTGAAGCCAAACGGACCAGAAAGGATTAAACCATCTGTCTCTGACAATTTCTTTAGAGGATTTTGAGTTAAATTTTATTCTCATCCCCTCAAAATCCCATTTTCCCGAAGAAAAAATACTTTTTCCTGTATATCTGTAATCCAGTTCTTCTATTTTCCCGCCATACTTTTTTTCAAAGGATTGTTCCATTTTATTGATATACAATGGACTGGGGACCCCTTCACATACAACTTCAACCGTCAAGAGATTTTGAGTTTCAACATTTTTCAGGAAGCTTTTTAAACCTGAAATTTGACAGGGCGTTCCGGAAAACAAAACTTTTTTCCCTTCTTTTAAATAATTTCTGACCTTTATATATGAATCTCCGATTACGCTTTGAGAATACTTGGATTTTCTGAATTTACCCAAGTCTTTTTTATCAAAAATACAGTTATGAAAAACCTTCAGGCCATCCGATTCTGCTCCGAATACCACATAATTCTCATCGCAAAATGCTTCAACAATTGCTGAAAAAGCCCCGCCGGATGTACTTTCAAACCTTGTCTTTTTATCTGAGTTGTATCCACCAAAAGTATAAATATTACCATGTTTCTCAGGCATTTCGGAAAACGGGCAGGCTTTTCTGCATAACATACATCCGTTGCATAATGTTGAATCAACAACAGGATATCTGAATCCTTCTTCATCTTCTGCCATTTTCAGCGCTTTTTTCGGACAAATCTGTACACAGCTTTCACATCCAAAGCATTCAGTTTTGTTTTCAGAATCAAGAAACATTTACAGCAATCCCACTTCTTTTCTCAAAAAATCAAACGAATTTGTCCGAGCTTCACAAATTCTTTCCTTAACCTTTTTGTAATCTATTTGAGCAAACCCTGCATCTTTGTTTTTTATCAGTCTTTCCGGGATACCAAACAAATCAAGCAATTCTTCAATTTTATTGTCACATTGTTCTCTGGAAAAAACTGCGAAGGGACGACAGAACTGAACACTGAAAATCATTCCGTGAAAAGAATTGGTAACTACATATTCAGCATTTTTTACTAGAGAAAGAAATTCTTCCACCCCCGCATCATATCTCATGATATGTCCTCGTTCCGAATTCGTGGCGCGAAGGCTTATGTCTACAATTTTCCAATTGAATTCAGCGGCAAGCTTTTCCGCATACTCTTCCATTTGCGGCATATACCGTCTTGAATATAAAAGCAGATATCTGTCTTTTATACCGTTTTCTCCCACTATAGAATCGTATTCCCTCGCTTCCAAAAGAAGTGTTGGGTCAATTACTCTCTGCACCGGAACGTCAGTATGCTCCTTTATATACGGAATCATTTGATTTTCACGTATTCCCAAAGCTTTGAAATTCTTAAGTCTTTCATCAAGAAGTTTATAAGTATCCTCCGTAAAATGAGGATCTCCAAAACTTGCGGCATATGAAACGCTCCTGCCTTTCATAACCTCATAATTTGCGTAAAAACCGTCATCAAATCCAAATTCGTCCGGGCAGAAAATCGTGTCGCTTCCGCATACAAAGCCATCAAGATTCTCTTTATCGAGAATACAGTTAAAATTTGCCGAGGTATATTTTTCGGATGTTCTTTCGAATCTTTCCTTATAAAACCTGTCAAATTTATTATAATTCATTTCGATTGCCGGCATGGTCATTTCAACCATACGTTTGGCTTCATCGTCTTTATCCCACATGTTTTTATAGGGATTTAAAGGGTTTTTATCCGCAAGAATATCAGGACAATAATCCGTTAAAACCGGAATATTGCCCGTCTTTTTTATTGCCTGATGCAAAGCCCAGGTCTGTAATGCCGAACCGTAATTGGTGAAATTGCAGTAGATGTTATATGATACTGTTCCAAATCTTTTCATATTTTCAAACGCTGATTATTATGTTCCCCCGTTCATTTGATGCCAGTTTCGGCAGAATTCGTCAACCGAATTATTAATACCTGATTCTTTAAGAAGTTTTCTGAACGCTTCTTCCTGGGTTTGATAAAAAGGATAATTGTGATCACCCGTAAACTTCTGAGGAATCATATATTCGGTGCCAAACTGCGATATAAGCACTTCTGTGTAATCCTTGGGTACTGTAACTTCATAGTTCTCAAACGGAAGTTTTACGCCTTCGCCAAACCATTCCCGTTTAAAACCTCCGAATCCTTCAAATATATCCGGATTTTCTGGCGGTTTCCTGTAAGGAGTACAACACATCAAATCTGATTCTTCCTCACTTATTTCTGATGCATATTTGTCAGCACTGAGGATAAGATTTCTGGCAAGAATTTCATCATCCGACAAATCAAATTCGATATTCAGTTTTTCTTCATATTGTTTCAGACGACTGTTTAGCTGACCTCGTTTTCTGTATTCATCAAGATATCTCGCCGTTGTCTGCATATCATTCAAAAAGGTTACAAGTTCCAATTGTTTGTTTATATCCTTTGGCAGATAATACATCGGAAAAATATCCACACCTATTCTCATGTAAGGATATGAATGAAAACGGTTCATATACTTGGGCAAGGGAAAAAATGTTTCATCCGCTATTACCCTTACCTGCGGTTCTTTATTGGCTTTCCACAATCTGGGCTCATTTGCAAAAGCGCCTGAAAAAACAAATCCCTCAGGAAGATATTGCGGAGCAAGTTCAATAAATTTCAAATAGTCTTCCCTGAGCAGACAAATATCTATATCATCATCCCAGGGAATAAACCCTTTGTGTCGAACCGCTCCAAGCAAAGTACCCGCGCAGGCATAATATCTTACACCTATTTGGTCACACACGGTGCTTACCACATCCAGCACCTCCATCGCTGCCGACCATGCTCTTTTCATCATCTCGGGTACGATGAAACCTTCTCTGTTTTCTTCCTTAAAAAAATCGGGTTCAAATCTCATTTTATTCTTTTACTATCCTCAATATTGTTTTGGCCATGTCTTCCGTATCGCTGCAGTACAGAACTTTTTCTTCCCATTTTACCGATTCGGATACTTCATTCAGAAGTTCTCTGTAAGTATTTGTGTTTGTCTCTGAATTAAGCAGAACATAGTCTGAATAAATAACCGAAGGGGTCTTTACAAAGCAGTCAGCCATTTCTCTCATCTGAACATCTTTGGTTGTAAAATCAATAATGTCCAAAGTAGGAACATGAATAATCTTCTTACAGAATTTGTGCAGATTATCCGAAAAGAAGAAAGGTCTGATAATATCCGTATAACTGCTGTTGTCATACGGGTTACTCTTGATTATGCAATCTATGCTTTCATATTCGAATGTACTGTAATCACAGAATTCTTCCTCTGAAGAAATCTTATCTCCGTCAAACCTGAAGGAATTCTCATCCACCTTAAGTAAGGAATTCAACATAAAATACGGAATCGGAATTGCATAGCACTTGACATTATCCTGTGCAGATAATTGGTTATATAAGGGACGATACTTATCCCAATCCTTTTGGCTTTCAAAAATAAATACTATTTTCTTTAATGCTTCCGATTTAATATTTGAAACTTTATCGCGAATAATATCGACAAGTTCCATAACGCATTTAAAAGAATTAACAAATTTATCCGAATCTTCTGCAAGTCCCACAGACATATTGTAAAGATTCTCACAATAGCTTTCCAAATCGCCTATGATATCTTTTGTTATTTCTTCGGCATAGCGTTCTTCAAGAATATTTCCGATTTTGATTGCGATATCCTGCGAGTTCTCCAGGAAATCCAGTATCTGAGAAACATCCCCTGTGTCAACAAGTTTAACAATGCAGTCATTTATCTTCTTTAAAACATCTATTTTTTCGAATATCGATTGTTTTACTTCCGTAAAAGAATTGGAACTGTGATATTCCTCAATCTCATTTTCATCATAGTTAGCCGATGTTATTCGTTGATTTACTGCTTCATAGAAATATTGATCCTGTTTTTTATAAAACGGATAATCATGAAGATCTTCAAATGCCCTGACCACTTCCATATGGTTTTTATACTGTGACTCAAGAACATCGTGATATTTAGCCGGTGCAGGAATCATGTAGTTCTCAAACTTGACATGTTCAGTTTCTTCAAACCATTCTGCTTTCATGTCAAGTTTGTAACCTTTAGCTGCCCATCCGTAAACTCTCGCCAGAGTATCGGTTTTATTTGTACAATACTTTTTTATGGTCTTTTCGAGCATTCTCGCAATCTGGTTGGTTATGTTTTTCTTGGGATTTATCTTGAATTGATACTGCTTCTCAAGCAAATCTCTCATTTTTTTATTTAAGTGCGTCTCCCTGCCGTCTTTAAAAAGAGAATACAATTGTACCAGCGTCTTTATATCTTCTTTGAACAATTCGCCTTTTTTCCCTTCCGGAACATAATCCAGCGGAAAAATATCCAAACCGGCGCAAAAAGGAAATCCGTGATACTTCAGCATTCTGTCCTCGTTAAAACCTATACTGTAATAATTTATTATTCTTCCGAAAGTCGATGTACAGTCTTCACTTTCAAACGCCGTCTTTAATACATATTCATTGGGAAGATTTCCGTTCTTCGCAATTGTTCTTAATTTTTCGTAGTCCTCTCGAAGCATCCAAATATCAATATCGTCATCCCAGGGGATAAAACCTCCATGTCTAACCGCTCCAAGAAGAGTTCCGTATGCGGCAAAATATCTGATATTGTTTTCCTTGCACATTTTTTCAAATTCTTCCAATACTTCTATTTGAGCAGCCCATGCCCTTTTCATCATGGAAGAAACAAAAAAACCCTCTCTGACCTCATTTTTAAAGAACTCTTCTTCAAATTTCATCAGTCAATCCCCTTTCATCGTCAAACTAATTATTATTTTACACAAAAACCTAAAAAAAGGGAACCAAAACGGTTCCCTTTTTGGTAGCTTACGCGAAGTTTACTGAAGTAATGATAATACGTTCTGATTAGCCTGATTAGACTGAGCCAACATAGCTGTTCCTGCCTGAGCAAGAATGTTGTTGTTCGAGTACTTAACCATTTCTGTAGCCATATCTGTATCA
>CACZOG010000044.1 GCA_902782715.1 uncultured Lachnospiraceae bacterium
CCGGTTTATTACGCATCGGCCAATGCAACTTTGATCGCTCTCTTAGACAGACTTTTTTACAGTTCTCACTTTGACAAACGAATGAAAGTCGGAGCAAGTGTTGTGGTTGCAAGAAGAGGCGGATGTTCGGCAACTTATGATGAACTGAACAAGTATTTTACGATAAGCGAAATGCCTGTAGCATCGGGTAATTACTGGAACAGCGTTCACGGTGGAGCAAAGGGTGATGCGCTTGAGGATGCAGAGGGCTTAAATACCGTAAGAACTCTTGCGAGAAATATGTCATTTCTGATTAAGAGCATTGCTTTGGGCAAAGAAAAATACGGACTGCCCGAGAGAGAACCTAAAGTATTTACAAACTTCATAAGATAAAAGATAAATTTAAACCAATTTATAAGACAAAAAACAACCGTCGGAAAACCGGCGGCTGTTTTTTGTTTAGGATGTAAAAAATTATAATGAATTGACTGCATCGACCATGGATCTTACATATTCTCCGACATATTTGGGAGATTCCTTGCCGTATTTTTCCATGATCTTTATAATGGCCGAACCGACTATTGCACCGTCTGAAACAGAGGCCATTTTTTTTGCCTGCTCTGGTGTTGAAATACCGAAACCTATAGCACAGGGAGTATCGGTACTTTCTCTTACGACTTTGACGATCGATTCAAGATCTGTTTTTATCTCGCTTCTTGTACCCGTAACACCGAGACTTGATACAACATATATAAAGCCTTTTGCTTCTTTTGCGATCATTGCGATCCTGTTTTCCGAAGTGGGAGCGATAAGTGATATAAGATCGACTCCGTATTTATCACATTCGGGAAGGAATTCTTCTTTCTCTTCGAAGGGAAGATCGGGAAGGATGATCCCGTCGATTCCGATCTCGGAACATGTTTTTATGAACTTATCCGAGCCGTAAGAATATACAACATTTGCATATGTCATGAATACCATCGGAATGGTTATCTCTTTTCTTAGATCTCTTACAAGATCAAAGATCTTATCCGTGGTAACACCGCCTGCGAGAGCTCTTATGTTAGCACCCTGAATTACGGGACCTTCGGCTGTCGGATCCGAAAAAGGGATTCCGAGTTCAATTAAGGAGGCACCGTTTTTGACTGCTTCTTTTACGATCTCTTTTGTAGTCTCAAGGTCGGGATCGCCGCAGGTAATAAAAGGAATAAATGCTTTTTTGTTTTCAAATGCGCTTTTAATGTTACTCATAAATATCCTCCCCTCTGTATCTGGCGATTGCCGCACAGTCCTTATCGCCTCTTCCGGAGACGGTGATCACGATGATCTTATCCTTATCCATAGTAGGAGCAAGTTTGATAGCATGTGCGATTGCGTGAGCCGATTCGATGGCAGGGATGATGCCTTCGGTCTTTGCAAGATATTCGAATGCACATACGGCTTCTTCATCGGTTACGGGAACATATTCGGCTCTTCCTATATCGTGAAGGTAAGCATGTTCCGGGCCTACTCCGGGATAATCGAGACCTGCGGAGATTGAATAAACGGGAGCGATCTGACCGTACTTATCCTGACAGAAATATGATTTCATTCCGTGGAAGATTCCGAGACGTCCCGTAGCGATCGTAGCTGCTGTCTCGAAAGTATCGATTCCGCGGCCTGCGGCTTCGCAGCCGATAAGTCTTACATCTTTGTCTTCGATGAAATTATAGAATGTTCCGATGGCATTTGATCCGCCGCCCACGCAAGCCAAAACGGCATCGGGAAGACGTCCTTCTTTTTCAAGGATCTGTTCCTTGATCTCTTTGGAGATAACTGCCTGGAAATCACGAACGATCGTGGGGAAGGGATGAGGTCCCATTACGGAACCGAGGCAGTAATGCGTATCATCGATCCTGTTTGTCCATTCACGCATTGCTTCGGATACGGCGTCCTTAAGTGTTCTTGTACCGCTTTTAACGGGAACTACGGTTGCACCGAGAAGCTTCATGCGGTAAACGTTTAATGCCTGACGTATCGTATCTTCCTCGCCCATGAAAACGACGCATTCCATTCCCATTAATGCTGCGGCAGTTGCTGTTGCAACACCGTGCTGGCCTGCACCCGTTTCGGCGATAAGACGTGTCTTGCCCATTTTCTTTGCAAGCAGTGCCTGACCGAGAACATTGTTTATCTTGTGTGCGCCCGTATGATTTAAATCTTCTCTTTTAAGATAGATCTTGGCGCCGCCTAAATCCTTTGTCATTTTCTCTGCAAAGTAGAGTCTTGAAGGTCTGCCCGCATATTCGTTAAAAAGTTCCGATAATTCCTTATTGAATTCGGGATCGTTTTTATAATGGTTGTACGCTTTTTCAAGTTCGATAACGGCATTCATCAATGTTTCGGGAATGTACTGTCCGCCGTGTATACCGAATCTTCCGTTTGGATTACTCATAATATTTCCTTTCGTTACTTGTTTATCCGATTCTTTTACTTACGTTTCTTGCTGTGGAAACGAAATCTGACATCTTTGTTTCGTCTTTAAAACCGTCGGTTTCGATTCCGCTGCTTACATCTATCGCAAAGGGTTTGACCGTCCTGATCGCCTCTTCGACATTTTCGGGATTTAATCCTCCTGCGAGGAAGAAAGGCCTGTCGATCGACTTGATAAGATCCCAGTCAAAGACGTTTCCGCTTCCCGAACCCGAGTCAAGCAGTATGTAATCGGCGCTTGAATTCTTGACTCCGGGAAGGTCGTCCCTTGTCTTTATCTTAAAAGCTTTGATTATGGGCTTGTCGGTTAAAATACGAAGTTTTTTGATATACGTTTCGTCTTCGTCGCCGTGAAGCTGCGCAATATCGATTATATTGCTGTTTAAAAGGATTGCAACGTTTCTTATGTCTTCGTTTACGAATACTCCGACCACTTTTATCTTTGGCAGAAGCAGTTCCTTTAATTTAAAAGCATTGTCGGGAGAGACATATCTTTTGCTTTTCTTTGCAAACACGAATCCGATATAATCGGGATTCAGCCTGTTGGCACATTTGATGTCTTCCGGTCTCGTCAGACCGCAGAGTTTGATCTTCATAATTCCCCTTATGTGTATATCAATTCAACTTACTCTTTAAAAGTTTCAAAGTCTCTTTTTTGTTAGCTGCTCTCATGAGCGTTTCACCGATGAGAACGGCATCCGCTCCGGCTTTTCTTATGTCTGCTATATCGTCGGGTGTTTTAAGTCCGCTTTCCGAGACGAATATCTTATCTTCCGGGATGAGTTTTCTTAAATTGGAACTGTTTGATGAGTCCACGCTGAAGTCTTTTAAATTGCGGTTGTTGACTCCGATGATCCTTCCGTTTGCCGAAAGGGCGGTTTCGATCTCTTTCTCATCATGTGTTTCGACGATCGCGGATATTCCGAGCGCATCGCAGATCCCTAAGTATTCTTCGATCTGTCCTTTTGAAAGAATGGAACAGATAAGAAGAACCGCTTTGGCACCCAGGACTTTTGCTTCGTAGATCATGTATTCATCCACCGTAAAATCTTTTCTGATACAGGGGATGGAAACATTTGAAGTTATCTCTTTTAGGTACTCGTTCTTTCCTAAGAACCACTTGGGTTCGGTTAAGACCGATATACAGTCTGCGCCTGCCTCTTCATATTCCTTAGCTATCTGAAGATAAGGAAAATCTTCGGCAATGATGCCTTTTGAAGGAGAGGCTTTTTTGCATTCGCATATGAATGCGAGTTCGTCTTTTTTTAATGCCTTTTCAAAAGAAAATGTATCCTTCGGCATATCCAAAGCCATCTGTCTGATGTCGTAAGCACTTATTATTCTTTTAGCGGCTTCCGTACGCTCTTTGGCGTGATCGGCAAGTTTATCAAGAATTGTTTCTGTTTTCTGAATACTCATTTTTTATCCCTCATACAGGAAATGTTTCCGCCACATTTATCTTTGATCATTCCTCGTCGGGACGGTTGCTTACTTCGATGAATTTGTTTAATACTTCAAGTGCCTTGCCGGAATCGATGATCTCAGCGGCAAGCTTGACACCGTCTTTGAAAGTATTTGCTTTTCCGCCGATATAAAGTGATGCACCTGCGTTAAGAAGTACTGCGTTTCTCTTGGGTCCTCTTGCTCCGTTAAGAATGTCAAGAGTGATCTTTGCATTTTCTTCGGGAGTACCGCCTTTTAATTCATCCTTGGTACATCTTTCGAATCCGAAATCTTCGGGAGTGATCGTAAAGGTCTTGTACCATCCGTCTCTTATCTCGCTTATCTTTGTGGGAGCGCTCATTGAGATCTCATCAAGCTTGTCCATTCCGTATACGACCATTCCGCGCTTAACGCCTAAGGTTGAAAGTACCTGAGCGAGGGGCTCGACAAGGTATTCATCATATACACCGAGAAGCTGCATTGAAGGAGAGCCGGGGTTTGTAAGAGGTCCTAAGATATTGAATACGGTTCTGAAACCGAGTTCCTTACGGATAGCTCCGACATACTTCATTGAAGTGTGATATTTCTGTGCGAAGAAGAAGCACATTCCGACTTCATTGAGAAGTTCAACGCATCTCTTGGGACTCTGTGAAATGTTTACGCCGAGTGCTTCGAGACAGTCCGCGGTTCCGCATTTTGAAGAAGCTGCGCGGTTTCCGTGTTTTGCAACTTTCATTCCGCCTGCAGCGGCTACAAGTGCGGATGTTGTTGAAATGTTGAAGCTTTGTGCGTTGTCTCCGCCTGTACCTACGATCTCAAAGATGTCCATGCCTGTTTCAACCTTGGTAGCATGGTCTCTCATTGCTGCTGCACAGCCTGCGATCTCGTCAGTGGTCTCGGCTCTTGCACTCTTTGTGGAAAGTGCTGCAAGGAAAGCTGCGTTCTGAGTGGGAGATGTTTCACCGCTCATGATCTCATTCATTACGCTGTATGCTTCATCATATGTAAGATCTTCTTTGTTTACGATTTTTACGATTGCTTCTTTGATCATTGTTTTTTCCTCCGTTGGGTTTTCTGTTATATATTCAAAAAGTTTTCAAGCATCTTTTTTCCGTTTGGCGTAAGTATCGATTCGGGATGAAACTGCACTCCGTAGATTTTATACTCTTTGTGTGCCACTCCCATGATCTCGCCTTCCTTTGTTTTGGCTGTTATCTTAAGACAGTCCGGGATAGTGTTTTCGTCGGCGGCGAGAGAGTGGTATCTCGCTACCGGTGTAACCGAAGGACAGCCTTTGAAGATCTCACAGTCCGTATCGAGTTCGGCGTCGGACTGTTTGCCGTGCATGAGCCTTGATGCGTAAGTTACGACTGCACCGTGTGCCATGCAGATTGCCTGGTGTCCGAGACAGACACCGAGGATCGGGATGTCTTTGCCGAGTTCTTTGATCACGTCGATGATAACTCCTGCATCTTCAGGTCTTCCGGGACCGGGAGAGATGATTATGTGAGAAGGATTTAATGCTTTGATCTCCTCGACGCTTAATTCATCATTTCTTATTACTTTGATGTCGGGATTAAGCTCACCGACGTACTGATAAAGGTTATATGAAAAACTGTCGTAATTATCTATAAGTAAGATCATTCGTCCACCTCCTGCGCCGAGATAAGCGCCGTGAGAGAAGATTTTGCTTTGTTTAAGCACTCTTCGAATTCGGTTTCGGGAACGGAGTCTGCCACGATTCCGGCACCGCTTCGTACGAATACTTTGCCGTTCTTTTTATATGCGATCCTTATTGCGATGCATGTATCCATGTTTCCGGTAAAATCGATGTATCCGATCGCTCCGCCGTAGATACCTCTTTTGTTGTTCTCAAGTTCTCCGATGAGTTTACATGCACGGATCTTGGGGGCTCCCGATAAGGTTCCTGCGGGTAAGACAGCTTCGATAGCATCAAGCGCATCCTTGTCATCTCTTATCTGTCCCGCAACCGTTGAACCGATATGCATTACGTGTGAGAAGCGAACTACTTTTCTTAGGCTCTCTACATGTACCGTTCCGAACTTGCTTATTTTTCCTAAGTCATTTCTTCCAAGGTCAACGAGCATGTTGTGCTCTGCAAGTTCTTTTTCATCTTTTAAAAGTTCTTCTTCGAGAGCGATGTCTTCTTCATCCGTCTTTCCTCTTTTTCTTGTTCCCGCAAGAGGGAAGGTGTGAAGTATTCCGTCTTCGAGTTTGACGAGTGTCTCGGGTGACGCTCCCGCAACTTCCACATCCGTCCCGCTGAAGTAGAACATGTAAGGTGAAGGATTGATGGTTCTTAACATCCTGTATGTATTGAACAGGCTTCCTTCAAAAGGAGCACTTAATCTGTTTGACAATACGATCTGGAAGATATCGCCTTCATGGATGTAATGCTTTCCTTTTTCAACCATTTCGCAATATTCTTCTTTATTAAAGAGAGGAGTTACTTCGCCGAGAAGCTTGCCTGCGCTCTCCTCTTTTTTCTCGCCGTGTTTAAGGAGGTTTACAAGATTCTTAAGTTCCATCGAAGCTTTGTTGTAGTTTGTATCAATGTCGCTTAAGTTCATGTTGACGATCAGGATTATCTGCTGAGCCACGTTGTCGAATGCGATGACCTTGTCAAAAAGCATCAGATCGACATCTTTGAATTCTTCCTCATCCTCGACATCACTCTTTACCGTCGGTTCGCTGTAAGCGAGATAGTCATAAGAGAAATATCCGACCAGGCCGCCGGTAAAAGAAGGAAGATAATCGAAGCGGGGACTCTTGTAATCGGCTAAGATCTGTCGTAACTGCACCGAAGGGTTGTCCGTTTTGATGCTTAGATTTCCTGCTTTCAGATCACCGTTTATGCAGGTGATCTCCATTTTCGGATCGAATCCTAAAAATGTGTAGCGTCCCCATTTGTCGTTAGCCTGTGCGGACTCGAGCATATAGCAGTGGGTCGATACGTTTTTAAGGATTTTCATGGTTTCGATCGGTGTGATGAAATCGGAAAGGATCTTTGTGCTCAAAGGAAGGACATTGTATTTGCCTTCGGATGCGATCCTTTTGACTTCATCGATGGAAGGAAGAATTTTCATTTTGGCTCCTTTCAGAAATTGTGCTGTTACAAAGTGTTGTTACAA
>CACZOG010000045.1 GCA_902782715.1 uncultured Lachnospiraceae bacterium
CATGAAACTCCAAGGAATTCATTCCGCGGGGTTTTTGATTTTATAAAGGAAACAATATGAGACTTAAAAATGTACCCGGATCAAAAGAATACATCGCAGCGAGCGATTTCGTAATTCATGACGAGACAGAGAAAAAAGGAAAGATCGGCGAATATTTTAAAAAGGATCAGCCTCTTCGCATTGAAATAGGCATGGGAAAGGGGCAGTTCATCTACGAAACGGCCAGCCGGAATCCCGATATCAATTACATCGGAATCGAGAAATATTCATCGGTCCTTTTACGTGCCATTCAGAAAATGGAGGAAAAGCCCCTCGATAATCTTATTTTCATAAGAATGGATGCGGAAGAGATCACTGATGTGTTCATGGACGGCGAAGTCGACAGGATCTATCTTAATTTCTCGGATCCATGGCCCAAGGACAGACATGCGAAAAGAAGACTCGAAAGCCGTCAGTTCCTTGAAAGATATTCCAAGATCTTAAAAGACGGAGGTCTTATAGAATTTAAGACCGACAATAACGATCTTTTTGACTTTGCACTCGAAGAAGTTGAGGCGGCAGGCTGGAAAATGCTTGAATGCACGAGGGATCTTCATTCCGATGCCAGACTCTGCGAAGGAAACATCATGACAGAGTATGAGGCGAAGTTTTCCGCAGCGGGAAACCCCATTAACAAATACATAATTCAGAAACCTTAATCAAAAGTGCAGCCGGAAAAACTGTAAAGAAACATTTTTAATCGGATCGATCAGATAACATGGGAAAAAACAAGAATGATGCGGACTTTAAGCCCGTACTTGAGAACAATTTCATACTGACCAAGTCCATGAACCGAAAATATGCCAGAGTAACATATCAGAGATACTCATCGAAGTGGAAGGTGATCACTTTTATCGCGGCTATTGTTCTGTTTGTGATCGGATTTGTTTTCGTTTTTCTTCGTTTACCGATCCCGTTCGCGATCTGTATTCTTTTAGGTCTTTACGTTTTCTTCATGTCGTGGTTCGGATACCTTTATCAGGCGATGGTTTCGTACTCGCAGATGGCGGTTCACTACGGCAATCCGGTTGAGATGCACGTTGTCTTTTATCCGCAGTTTTTCAGAGTTGTCGGACCGAAAAGCAATTACGATTTCCTTTATACGCAGATAACGGATATCATTGAACTTGAGGAGATGTCGATCCTTATCGTATCCGCGAAAGGCATTATCACACACGGACAGGTTATCGATAAAAAGGCATTTACTCAGGAAGAATTAAATAAGTATTACGAGCTTTTATATAACAAATCGTAAAAAAGACTGAAACTAAATAAATATCACGAAAATTGAGGTAAATAAGGGTTAGGAGGTTACACATGAACGAAATGATCATTAAAAGAAACGAACTTCTCGCACAAAAGGTCATAAAAGGTCTTGAGTCGAGAAATATGTCCGGATATTATGCGGCTTCAAAAGAAGAAGCATTAAAGATCGCGCTTGAACTGATTCCCGAGGGAAGCTCGGTAACCATGGGCGGAGCGATGAGCGTGCATGAGATCGGACTTTCCGATGCATTAAAGAACGGAAATTATAATTTTATAGACAGAGATGCATACGAAGATAAAAGAGCAGCCATGCTTTTGGCATATGATGCGGATGTTTTCTTATCGAGCGTTAATTCAATGACCGAAGACGGCGTACTTATCAACATCGACGGAAATTCAAACAGGGTATCCGCCATTGCTCAGGGACCTAAGAAAGTTGTTTTCGTAGTCGGAATGAACAAAGTATGTAACGATGTCGATGCAGCAATGAAACGTGCAAGGAATGTCGCAGCACCTACGAATGCCCAGAGATTCGGCCTCGACACACCCTGTGCAAAAACCGGATCCTGCATGAACTGCAAATCTCCCGACACGATCTGCTGCCAGTTTCTTATAACAAGATTTTCAAGACATAAAGACAGGATCCATGTTATTTTAGTAAATGACAACTTAGGGTTTTAAGACTTAAAAGAGGAATATAAAATGAAAAAATCTGTAAAATTGATTGCGGTATTAAGCAGTTTCCTTATCGTTGCGGCAAGTATGTTTGGATGTGGAAATAAATCGGCAGAAGAAGTTACGATCACATCCGATTGGGAACTTGTTGAATTTACCGTGAACGGGACAACAACAAACCCCTCCGAAGATTCTTTTTTGGTAAGATTAGTGACGGAATCAAGTAATCCCAAGTTTGTCTGCAAGGATGGAGTGAACTGCGTATTTTCCCTCGGAGAAAAAAAGCACAGGGGAAAGATCACGGAACAGGACGGCATTTATATCATTGATTATGATGATTCCAATAAGAATATGACAGCACGCATTGAAGGAGACAACCTGATCATAACCAATGATACCGGGGCTATTGAGATCATATTTGTGGCACGGTAATTCAGATGAAGGAAAAAGAACTGTTTGGACAGCGCCTTAAAGATCTGGCAGATCAAAGTTTTAAAAACAATAAATTTACATATACCTCTTTTCTCTCCGAGGGAGAGTTATCGGATTATTACCTTCTCGAAAAAGAGTTAAAATTCGCTTCGCCTTCGGTTTGGGGAGGCAGGGAAAATGCCGACAGGGTCATGGTAAGATTCGGAGATGCCGATGCATTCGGTTTTGAAGAGGGTTTTCCCATCGTGATGCTGGAAATTTCTCCGCTTAACGTTAAGTTTTCGGATGATTTTACGCACAGGGATTTTCTGGGTGCGCTTATGAATCTCGGAATTGAGAGAAATACTCTCGGCGATATTCTGGTAAATTCCAAAAAAGGATTTATCTTCTGCAAGGAATCCGTTTCAGAGTATATAAAAGAGAATCTGACCAAAGTTAAGCATACTTCGGTTCTGGTAAAAGAAACCAAGGAGCTGGATGAAGAATTTAAACCCGTATTTGACGAGAAAATCGTCCAGGTTGCATCCGAGCGGATCGATGCGGTAATATCGAAGGTTTATAACCTTTCGAGAAATTCGAGCAATGAGCTTTTCAGGACCGGAAAAGTATTTGTCAATTCAAGGGAATGCACGTCTAATTCGTATGAACTTAAAACGGGAGACGTTATAAGTGTCCGCGGTTTCGGTAAAATGATCTATGAAGGAAGCGTCGGACTCAGCAAAAAAGGGAAGAATAACGTAAAAGTATCCGTATACGGAAATAAGAAATAAAATCGGGCAGTTATTAAACTGCCC
>CACZOG010000046.1 GCA_902782715.1 uncultured Lachnospiraceae bacterium
GACGACCCCATCGGTTCACCCCTTGTAACACAGCCTGACGTGCTTGTTGCAATGAACCGTCCTTCACTTGAGAAATTCGTTAACGCAGTAGTTCCCGGAGGAATGATCCTCGTTGACAGTTCAATGGTTGACATCAAAGTTGAAAGAGACGATGTTAAAGTATTCTACATCGACGCTACTAAGATTGCTGATGAAAACAACATGAAGAGCTGTGCAATCATCATTCTTGTAGGAAAGATGTTCAAGGAAATCGGTTTCCTTAACAAAGACGTTATAAACGATGCAGTTAAGAAAGTTATTCCTGCAAAGAAAGCAGCTATGATCGAACTTAACTTAAAGGCCATTGAGATCGGTCTTAATTCATAGTATTTTCCAATATAATAAAAAGGGTGCGGTTCTTTTCCGCACCCTGAAAATAACCGACACGCCGCATCCGTAAATCTACGGAAAAACTGTGGCGTGTACTCTCATTTTTATAAGAAAGGTGCGAACGATATGGATGAAATCAGAGAAATAGCAATGAGAATCAAAGAACTCCGTGAAGTGTGCGACTTTAGCGAAGAAGAAGTGGCAGAGAGAGTCGGCGTGAGCGTCGAGACGTATCGCGAATACGAGAGAACGGGAAAAGACATTCCCATCAATACTATTTTTCAGTTGTCCAAAATGTATAAAGTCGATATGTCGGAGATCCTTACGGGTGTATCCGCAAAGCTTAACACATATCAGATAGTTCGTGCCGGACAGGGCGCAAAAGCCGACAGATATCCCGGATACGAATTCAAGGATCTGGCATATCACTATGCCAATAATTTAATGCAGCCCTTTATAGTTACACTCGATCCGTCCGACAAACCTGCAGATTTGGTAACTCACAGAGGTGAGGAATTCAACCTGGTGTTGGAAGGTACGGTCGTCGTCACCTTCGGTGACAAAGAATTGGTTTTACAAAAAGGCGACAGTATTTATTTTAACCCCAATTATCCTCACGGACAAAAATGCGGCGGAAACGAACCTGCCACATTCCTGACGATGATTGCCGAATAACAGGAATGGAGAAAAGAAATGTTAGAAAAGTTTTTACCCAGAATCGAATTTGATTCTTACGAAGATTTTAAAAAGAATTATAAAGTAAATGCACCCGAGGATTTTAACTTTGCTTACGATATAGTTGATGCATGGGCAAAGGAAGAACCCGAGAAAAGAGCACTTCTCTGGTGCAACGACCATGACGAAGAAAGAACATTCACCTTTACGGATATTTCAAAAATGTCCAATCAGGTTGCAAATATGTTTAAGGCCAAAGGACTTAAAAAAGGCGATGTAGTAATGCTTATTTTAAGAAGACGCTGGGAATACTGGATTTCCGCAGTAGGCCTTATGAAACTCGGAGTAATCATCGTTCCGGGAACTTTACAGCTTACCAAGAAAGATATCGCATATCGTGCGAATGCTGCGCATATCAAGGCATTTATCTGCGTTGATGATGCATACGTAATGGAGCAGATGGAACTTGCACTTCCCGAAGCACCCAGCGTAGAAAACATTTTCGTAGTTGATAACAAGGAAAGAGAAGGCTGGATCAATTACAATGCCGAGATAGCAAAATATCCCGATACTTTTGAACGTCCCACGGACGATCAGAGAACCAAGGGCACGGACCTTATGCAGATCTATTTCACATCCGGTACCACAGGAATGCCCAAGATGGTCTGCCACAATTATTTCCATCCTTTGGGACATATCGTTACCGCACATTACTGGCAGAGAGTTCAGGAGAACAAACTTCACATGTCGGTTTCCGATTCAGGCTGGGCTAAATTCGGCTGGGGCAAGATCTACGGTCAGTGGATCTGCGGTGCAACGATCTTCTGTTATGACATGGATAAATTCCATGCCACCAATCTGCTTTCAAAGATTCAGCAGTATAAATTAACTACATTCTGTGCACCTCCCACGATGTACAGATTCATGCTTCAGGAGAAGGTTGAAGATTATGACTTATCAAGCGTAGAACACTGGGCTACCGCAGGTGAAGCATTAAATCCCGAAGTATTTAACCGTTGGGAAGAACTGACAGGCAAAAAGATCGCATCAGGTTTCGGTCAGACGGAAGGTACCGTTTTGATCGCCAACTTTGAGTGGTTTGAATCAAAGCCCGGTACACTCGGCAAACCTTCACCCATATATGATTTAAGACTTTTCAATTCCGAAGGCGAGGAATGTGAAAACGGTGAAGAAGGCGAGATCGTAATCTGCGATGTTATCAACAATCCTCCTATCGGATTGTTCGTAGGCTATTACAAAGATAAAGAACTTACAGACGAAGCCATGGGCTCGGGCAACTACAATCTTAAGGACGTTGCATGGCGTGACAACGAAGGTTATTACTGGTTCGTAGGACGTCATGATGACGTTATCAAGTGTTCCGGATACCGTATCGGACCTTTCGAAGTAGAAAGTGCCCTTATCGAGCATCCTGCAGTAGTAGAGTGTGCGATTACGGCTGCTCCCGATCCTATCAGAGGTCAGGTTGTTAAGGCAAGAATCGTTCTTGCTGAAGGTTATACTCCTTCGGAAGAGCTTACCAAGGAATTGCAGAATCATGTTAAGCATGCAACTGCTCCTTACAAATATCCGAGAATCGTTGAGTACGTTAAAGAACTTCCCAAGACTCTCGGCGGAAAGATCAAAAGAAAAGAACTGCGTGAGGAAGACGAGCGCATGTATGCTAATAAGTAATTGGAGGTAACCGATGGGTAACGAGAAACGCGAAGCACAGAAGAAAAACCGCGAAAAAGCTATCAGAAAAGCAAAAGCAGCAAAGAGTATAAAATGGATCATTATCGTTGCTGCATTAATGGTAATCTTAGGCATAATTGCCTGGGCAGTGGCATCAAGTGCGGTTGTTAATACCAAGAGCGTGTCAAATTACAGTGAAGGCTTAAACGATGACGGAACGATAACAGGTGTCAGAGCACTTGATTACGTTGATCTTTGCGATTACAAAAACATCACTGTTCCTAAGAGCGAGCTTGAAATAACGGATGAAGAGATGCAGGAT
Organism: uncultured Lachnospiraceae bacterium; assembly: GCA_902782715.1. Classification (GTDB taxonomy): domain Bacteria; phylum Bacillota; class Clostridia; order Lachnospirales; family Lachnospiraceae; genus UBA3766. The sequence continues at coordinate 3,062 of CACZOG010000046.1, forward strand.
CAGATCAATATGCTTCTTATTAAGTATCCGACATACAAATCAGATCCTTCTATCACGATCAAGGACGGCGATACGATCAATCTCGATTATGTGGGAAGCGTTGACGGCGTAGAATTCCAGGGCGGTTCCACAGGCGGAGCGGGAACTCTTCTTACGATCGGTTCAGGTGCATATATTCCCGGATTTGAAGATGCTATTATCGGACATAATGTTGGCGAGAACTTTGACATTAACGTTACTTTCCCCGAGAACTACGGTAAGGACGAATTAAACGGCAAAGATGCGGTTTTCAATATTACGATCAATTCTGTTCAGGTTGAATCCGAATTCACGGATGAGTTTGTTGCGGATAATTTTTCTACTGTAGCATTGACTGCAGACGGTTATATTTCGTATTATAAAAATGCAATGTATGAGCAGAATCTGCTTAGTTATATTGCCAATTATCTTACAGAGAATTCAACCGTAAAGAGTTATCCCAAGCAGTATTTAAAGACCGTAAAAGGTCAGCTTAAATATGACGATGAGAAAACTTATGAGTCATATAAAACATCAAATGGTGAATCTTATACGTTTGAGTCTTACACCGGAATGAGCAAAAAAGAATATGAAGCAATGCTCTCAAACGAAGCAATGAAGAGCATTGACAATGACCTTAAATATCAGGCTGTATATGAAGATGCGGGACTTAGCGTATCAAGCGATGATATAACCACTCTTCTTAACGCATACGGCATGGATTCTTCATATTTCTCTTCTTTCGAGACAACATACGGAAGAGGATATGTATATCAGGCGGCAATGACCTATACGGTTCTCAATTACCTTAAAGGTATGGTTACCGTTACGGAGTAATTGTATAAATATTATAATTGAAAGGATGATTAAAATGAGTTCAAACGTAAGACCGGAGTCAATGGAAAGAATCACTACCGAAGCTTTGGCAAAAGCTTTTATCGATGAGCAGATTGCCGAGATCAAAGCACAGGTAGGAGACAAGAAAGTACTTCTTGCTTTATCGGGCGGAGTAGATTCTTCAGTAGTTGCAGCACTTTTGATCAAAGCGATCGGACAGAACCTTGTATGTGTTCATGTTAACCACGGATTGTTAAGAAAAGGCGAACCCGAGCAGGTTATCGAAGTATTCAAGAATCAGTTAAATGCCAACCTTATCTATGTTGATGCTACAGACAGATTCCTTGACAAACTTGCAGGTGTATCAGATCCCGAAAAGAAGCGTAAGATCATAGGCGGTGAATTCATCGACGTATTTGCTGAAGAAGCTGCCAAACTTGAAGGAATCGAATTCCTTGCACAGGGAACAATCTATCCCGACATTCTCGAAAGTGACGGAGTTAAGGCTCACCATAACGTAGGAGGTCTTCCCGAAGAACTTAATTTTGAACTCGTTGAACCCGTTAAATTATTATATAAGGATGAAGTACGTGTAGTAGGTAAGGTTCTCGGCCTTCCCGACAACATGGTATATCGTCAGCCCTTCCCCGGACCCGGACTCGGAGTTCGCTGCGTAGGCGCAATCACAAGAGATCGTCTTGAAGCATTAAGAGAAGCCGATGCAATCGTTCGCGAAGAGATTGGCAAACTTCCCGAGACACCCTGGCAGTACTTCTGCGCTATCCCCGACATTCAGTCCACAGGTATCAAGTATGATGCCAACGGCAAGGGCGAGCGTTACATGGGCTGGGCAGTTGTAATCCGTGCTGTCAACACAACTGATGCAGTTAAGGTTACAGTACCTGAGATTCCTTTCGCTACACTCTGCAAGATGAGAGACGAGATCGTAAAGATCCCCGGCGTAAACAGAGTACTCTGGGATATCTCAGAGAAACCCGTTGCCACGATTGAGTGGGAATAATGACAACAAACCTGCAAACCGTTATGTTTAGCGGCTTGCAGGTTTTTTTAATTGGTTTTGAGTACAAAATGAGTA
>CACZOG010000047.1 GCA_902782715.1 uncultured Lachnospiraceae bacterium
GATAAAGAAGCAACCTTCAAACTTGACGAAGATATCGATGCCAGCTCCATCATTCTTATAAACAAAGATACTTATGCCGTATTAGAATACGGACAAAAACTTAAGTTTTATAAGACCGGTGATCCTAAGCCCTGCCTTGAATCCGCAATATCACTTTCAATCGAAGACAGCATAGTGAAATGTGAATATGATGATATCCTCTGCGTATCTTACAAAAACTGCAGTTTCGAAGTTTACTCGGCCGATGATTCGGTAAAACTTTTGAAATCGTTTTATAAAATGGATAATCAATTCCTAAACGACAGCTCAATGGTCTACTATCCCGGCAAAGATATCTATGTGCTTTCAGACGCAAGCGTCTATAATTCTACTTATGTTTTTGATTCCGAATGTAATCTGATAGCCCATATCCCGGTGGCAGTATTCTTCTTTGAAGATAAAAGCCTTTTCGTTTACCGCGGATCTATATATGATTATTCTTCGCCTTTCTATTCATACGAAGAACTGATAAAAATGGCTGACGAAGCTCTCGGAGATTATCATCCCTCACAGAGGATCGCAGCCCAGTTTAATATAAAATAATATTTTTATTGGGATTAATCAAAGAATTTCATAGACATACAATTCATACCAGCAGCCTTCACTCGAAACGGGAGTTTCGTTAAGAAGTCTTAAGTTGTAAGAATCGTAATCGACAATGGGCGATGCACTGATCACATAGTCAGCGCCCATTTCTTTTGCCTTTTCGAAATCAAGATCAAGATCTTCAAAAGAAATATTATAGAATGATGCATTAATGCCGGTTTTGTAAGCCGACATATATATGTAGCATCTGTTGCCCCAGTTGTCGAAATAATCGGTATAATACTCACTCTTGGCAAGTTCGCCTGCCATTATTTCCCTGAACTCATGTTTGTAATTCACGTCATAATTGTTCGAATAAGCATCCAGACAATGGAATCCGTTATATGCGGCCGATGCGGGAAGAAGCCCTAAACTTATGACATTGTAATCTTCCCTGTCTCTTCCGATCGTTCTTTCGACTTCATCAAAAAGTTCTTCGGAATAAAACTGTCCGAATGAGATCTGTTTGTATCCGCTTCCCTTTATAAGTCTCATCAAAGAGGTCTTGCTGTCGCTTTTAAATCCCGCGATCGCAAATACCAAAAGACATACGGCAGCCGACACTCCCGCAACAATGTATTTAAATACTTTTTTATCAATAGTCTTAACGCTCTCTGTAAGTACATTTATGCTCTCAGCCAGAAGAGCCATAAACGCAACAGGCAAAAGCCACGAAAATCTCTCAAACGTGAAATCGTGAATCATTCCCGTTTTGGAGTTTCTTAAAGCAACAACGGGGGATGAATTGTAGAAGAATATAAAAGCCATTACAGCGCCTATAAATAGAACAATACAGATCGTTTTCTTATAAACATCCGCAGGTTTCGTCTCTTCGCCTGTTTTATTTCTTTCCCCTTTTTCAGTGCTTTCTTTCTTTGATGAAGAGGATTTTACCGATAAAAGAATAATGCTTACAATGACCGCCAAAATGGCAAAGGGAATAATAACCTTCTGACAGCATGAAGTATACTGATCGCTTCCGAAAAGATATCTTTCAATAATATCGGGAATGGTTCTTTTCTGTACGATTATCTCCGATTTGTGGGACACGAAATTGCTTCCGACACCAATTAACTGTTTTATCAGAGGAAGATTTGTACAAGCATAAGTGACAACCATTAAGGCATCTGCGATAAACACCTTTAATGAACCGCGTTTCGATTTAAAAAACGTGATCACACCTGCTATGAATGTAACGATGATCACCGCAAATCCGACCAGTGCAAGCGAGGATGTCAGCGAATAAAGAACAACGAACACATACGCAAGAATGGTCCTGACATTGTTTTTTTCTTCTTTAATAAGCCATATGAGCGCACACCAGACAAATCCCTGTCCGAGTATGCAAAGACCGTATACGGGATAAAAAGGCATCATCATAAATGCCATTCCCACGGCAAAACCTATCGCACTCTTTCCGGTGAGTTCTTTAGTAAAAAGATACATTGAAAGAAATCCCGAAAGCCTTACCGCAAGCGTCATTATCATAAAAGAAACAAAAGGAGAAAACACCTTAAAAAGAAGTATGAAAAGCGGTGCGGGAGAAGTCATTCCTGCAGAAGGGATCCCATTCATAAGTTCCGGATAATAATCCAAACCGTCAAAAAGGTGCTTGGCATTAAGAATATATGTGATCATTTCACCATCGAGCTGGTCGCTGTAGGTGATTATCGATTTTTCGCCGAGTATAAAGAAAGGAAGCATGCTTAAAACACAGAGCACACATCCTGCAACGATAAATGCCATATTAAGTTTTTTATCGTTTTTTTCTTTATTCATCCCAATCTTCTTTTCTCTTTCTTTTGTATTTCATTTTAAAGAGACTGCCGTAGCCCATTGCCGCATAGGGAAGGAGCATGCAGAAATACGGGAATACATATCTGCTGTTTGCTTCCCAGAACATATGAAAGATAAAACCGCCGATCACCGTAATTATTCCGAGATATATAAAAGCGTTATCCCTGAACTTCTTATCCTTTAATACGCCTATCATATTAAGTATGTCCCAGATAAATGCACCGATGTAAACCGCATTCTGTAAAAGATTGCAGACTGCAACATAAATGGGATAATACTTTCCGTCATAAAGTTCATTCATAAACTCGGAACGTCCTCCGAAATCTGCATAGGTTGCCTGACATGAAGCAAGTGTCGGATCGCTCCACTGTGTAAGAAACTTATCCCTGTAAAATTCTATGAATGCTTTCGGATCATTCTTAAAATATTCTTTTCTTTCTTCTATTGCTTCATAAGCGATCTCATTGGTCAGATCCGTATTCATTCCGGTATTTCTGTAGGTATCGAAATTAAAGCCGTTATACCATCCGGGTCCGCGGTTTCCTTCCTGCATTCCCATTGCAAGATATGAATACATTGTTACGCCGCTATTTATCTCATCTCCGGCTTTTTTCTCGATCAGTTTCTGTGTGACGGGAAGGATCGATAAGCTTAATGCAAGACAGAGTGCGATAAAGATAAGATATATGTACTTCTTACCCGATTCAAGGAAAAGAAGAACTGCCGTTATCGCAACCGCAATGACGAATATCAGCGAATTCTTTCTTATGAAAACGGAAAGAGCAAGTAAAAGTGCGGATACGATCATATTAACGACTTTCATTCCCTTTCCTCTTACAAGTCTTGAAAAGAAATATGCCGAAACGGTGATCGCCGTAAGTGACGGGATCTCTCCGTAGATAAAAGACGAATACATCGCAAAAGGCAGGTTGATCATCGAAAGATAAAGGAATGCAGCACATATTTTGTCATTCCATTTAATCTCTTTAAGCGTCTTATATGCAAAGTAGATCGTTACAGCATTTAAGATACAGTAAAATCCTTTAATAAAATGATGCGGCGAAAGTTCAAACGGGATCATGGAGATCATCTTTACAAGCAATGCCAGAAAAGTCGTCAGGCCGACCTGCTGCGGATAGTAGGATAAATATGAATCCGTTGAATTGACGAAACTCAGATCTCCCTCAGCTAACTGAGTCGCCATTTTAAACACCGTAAGTGCATCGGCTCCGGGTGCGGAGCGTGCAAAAAGGATCATGATGATCCCGTATGCCATATGTAATCCGAGCGTAAAGCCGAGAAGGTATTTTAACCTTTCCTCGTCGGCGCCTTTTACGATGAAAAAACCTATCAGTAAAAAGGCTGCAAGAAACACGAGCGACTGTATGAATCTCTCGCCTTCTATAAGCATTCTCTGCTCGATCATATTGTTGGCATAAGATGTTTTAAGTATTGCCGAAAGACATAGTATAAATGTCAGAAGAAGCGCGATCGATGCCAGAATGATTTCAAGCGCATATTTGATTTTCTTAAGAACTTCCTCGTATTTTTTCATGAATTAATCCAATCGGTGATTATTCGGTCTTCTCTTTATTAAAAAGCACCGTAAAAGGCACTAAGATCATCACGGGATAAACATATCTTAACTGAACACAGGGTCCGAAAAGCATGGTCAGATAATAACCGGCCGTGAGCGATATCGCAAATGCAAAACGCATATTCTTCTTTTTAAAAGCATAGATCATGGCGAATACGTATATCCACAGATAAATGCCGGGCATAAATATATATTTCAAAAAAGGTATCTTAAGATAAGCATTGGTGTTCGCAAATTTCTCAAGAAGGTTAAAGAGTCCGGTCAGTTTGGAATCCTGCGTGAATCCCTTTTCAAAAAGAGATTCGTTCCATCTCGTCTGAACATATCCCAGACCGTTGATACCCTCGATCTCATTTATATGAGCATGCGTCTCATCCGTAAAATCTATGAATCCCGCATTGGTTGCAAGGAACGCGTTGATATAGTCTCCCGGATATCTGACGAAAAGCTTAAGATACGTCTTTATAAAATCCTTTGTTCTGTTCGTAACAACCCAGGTGTTGGTGCATCTTTTTACGGGGTCCGATATATCGCTTCTGTAAAGGAGCGCTCCGTCATAAAGAATAAAATCATTGATAAGATTTTTCGAAGCATCATCCAGTGTATTGTCATCCCCGGGAACGATCCCCGAACCTGAATGATACACATATGTTCTTGCAAACTGCTGGATCGGAACGCTTAACATCTCCCTTTTGTCACCCTGTACGGCATTAAGGCTTTTTGATGCAACGGTAAGTAAAACAAAAGCAGCAAGCATCGATGCAAACGTAACTCCAAGCGTTATCAGATAGTTCTTGCGAAGCGTTTTGGCCTCTTCATCTTTATTCTTTGATACAGCGTTTACAATGACTGTAAATAAGCATATAACGATGGCAAAAGCCATGGCATATTTTCCGTTATTTCTGTAAACGACGCATCCGAGTGAGGATATCGCAAGGATCATTATATCAAAGATTTTGTTTAAGCCGATCTTTTCTTTCCTTAAAAGCTCGGATGACGAAAGAATGAGCAAAAGATAATATGCCGAAAAAGGAACGTCTTTGGTTACGCTTACAGCCATAAAAGCATTAAAAGGGAAAAGTGCGAGAATTATAAGAACGATGATCGAGATGAGCTTCTTTCCTCTCTTGTATAAAAGAAAAATACCGTATGAGAAAACGAATATAAGAAGCAGACTCTGGGCGGCAACGCATACCGCTATGCCCGCATTGGGATTTCCGAATATCTTTTCTCCCGCAAGGATCGTGAATTTGATCAAAAGAGTATGGATGAGCGGATGATGCTCGTTATAAGCCCCCGTGAATATCTGATCTATCTGAATGTATGAATCGTATGCAAGGATTCCCGGGAAATATGCGAGAAAATACGGAAGATATGCAAGAATAAGAACCGCAAGGGAGATAAAAAACATCCAGACTGCTTTTTTATACTCAGGTTTTGAATCAGGAATCGTTACATGTGACGTAAAAAATCTGACGATCTCGTTAATACCGAATCCTATAAGAATTCCGAATACCAAAGAAAGGATCAGGAGTTTTGCGGCAAAGGCAAAATTCCATACGATATTACCGTTAACGGCAAGCGTTTTCACGCTCGCCGTTAATAATACAAATATCACTGAAGTGATACAGATTGGCACACTGTCTATTATTCTGTTCGCCTGTTTCTTATCGTCCAACCTTAATTCTCCGCATGTTTACTGTTGAATTCCCTGATCGGGAGTGTTGTCTTTTACGGCATTGAAATCCGAAAGTACCCAGCCGTACTCTCCGCTCTTGACTATGCTTCCGCAGTACGGACATTCGCCGAAGTGCATTGCATCCATGATACCGCCGCAGTTAGGACAGTTGAATGCTCTCTTGGCTGCACCTGCTTCGGGAGTCTTAACGGAAAGCGATCTCATAAATGTCATAAGGTAATGAAGTTCCCAGCGCGTACTCGTATCTCCGTAAAGTATCTCTCCGGTTGACTCTTTTACCTGATAATCGATCATCTGTGATGACAGATATACTGTAGCATACTCATAATCTGCATCTTTTCTGTAGAATGTCATGTATGCTTCGTTAACCGTGATCCTGTCAAGATGAGGAACGATTCCGTCCTCGATCTTCTTATCAAGCTGCTTCTTGGTCCTGTCGTAAAGATTCGAATGAAGCACAGCCTGTACGCTTGTAAGATCTCTCTTGCACCATGCGTCCTGAATATCCATGTATACGTCTTTTACGTATGTGATGAAATCGGGCTCGGTGAAAAGTTCATCGTGTGCTTTTATGATATTTGCGATCTCCACAGATCTGTTGGGCATTGATTTGGGTATCTTCGCCTGTCTTCTCTGAGGAGCGGGATTCTGATTGATATGCATATTGTTCGTTCCCTGGATCTTCGGAGCACTTCCTCCGCCTTTCTTCTTTGTGGCTTTAACGATTACAAATACTATGATGCCGATAATGGCCAGTACCGTACAGATGCACGGATGGCTGAAGAAAAGTTTAATAAGTATTTCCGCTACAAAAATAAACAAAGAGGAATCACCTGAACCGGAATCTCCCCAGTCCGACGATGAACCCCAGTCTGAGCCTCCCCAGTCCGAGCCTCCCCAGTCAGATGAACCGTAATCGTAGTCGTTATAATCTCCGAATGCTTTTGCCGTCGTAAACATTGTGCCCGTAAACAAAGCCAGTATAAAAACGGTTAAAAGCATTAACAGTATTTTCTTGATTCTTTCTTTCATGCAAAATCCTCTCAGCAGTCTTAATTCAGTAAAAACACATCTTTTTAATTATATGATTTTTACTCGTTTTTTTCAATCTCAGGGCATTCTTCCATAATGAAAACCTTCGCCGAGAAATCCTGAGCGTATCTCACGTTTTCATTATAACCCGTACCGGCATAATCCTGACAGGTTCTGACACCCGCAGTACACAGAAGCTTTCCGTTCGCTATGTAATTCTCCTTTTCGCTCGGAAGCCTGACTTTCTTCGCTATTATGTCCAGTAAAAGCGAATTCTGCTTAAGATGTATCGGAGCGATCATGTTTACCAGATCTCCGAAATCCCTTATGTCATATTCAAGTTCTTTGTTTATGAAAAGATACTTAGCATCGTCTTTTAAGCCCTGAGGACGGTATATCGTATTCTGTGAGTTAGGGAGGGCCAGTTTCTTAAGACTCATTCCGACAGCGCTGCTTTTATCTTTCGAAACGCATGTCCACTCTTTGATGTTTCCCGCTCCCGAGGCATTGGATAATACGCTCGCACCCTCCGGTGCAAGGCTCTTTGCAGGCCCTTTTCCTCCTCTGTAGAAAGTTCCGAACTGAAGTGTCTTTCTGTATATCTTGTAAAGTGCTATCTCTTTTTTGATCTCTTCGATCTCTTCCTTACTTGAATCGCAGAGGTTTAATTCATAGCCGAAACAGCCGAAGCCTGCGACTGCCGCGCGTGTTTTCATCGGAGTCTTTCTTAAGGTCTGATGATTCGGGGATGCGGATACATGTGCACCTATCGTATTAAGCGGATAGCCGTAGCTTAAGCCTTCCTGGATCTCGCTCCTGCAGATCGGATCTGTGTTATCCGATGCCCAAATCTGCGGAAAATAACAGAGTATTCCGAGGTCGAATCTGTTTCCTCCGGATGCGCAGCCTTCGAAAAGGATCTTGGGGAATCTCTTCGTAAGTTCTCCCATTATCTCATAAAGTCCCAGTACATATCTGTGGGATATCTCTCCCGAATCTCCCGCTGCCAAACCGATGGAAAATACATCCGAAAAGATCCTGTTCATATCCCATTTGACATACTCGATATCTGCCGATGAGAATACTGCGCCTAAAGATTCAATAAGATAGTCCCTGACTTCCTTTTTCGTAAGATCCAGTATGCGCTGATGTCTTCCCTCGGAATGCGGTGTCTCGGGATTTGCAAGGCACCAGTCGGGATGTGCTTCGTAAAGTCTGCTCTTTACATTTACCATCTCGGGTTCAACCCAGAGTCCGAATTTAAGACCGAGTTTATTGATCTTTTTGCAAAGGCCGTTAAGACCGTGAGGGATTTTCTTTTCGTTTACCGTCCAGTCTCCGAGCGATGTCGTATCATCGTTTCTCTCACCGAACCAGCCGTCGTCCATAACGAAAAGTTCCACGCCCGTATCGGCCGCTTTCTTTGCGAGCTTTACAAGTTTTCCTTCATCGAATTTAAAATATGCCGCTTCCCAGCTGTTAAGTAAAATGGGACGTTCCTTATCTCTCCACTCTCCGCGGACGATGTTCTTTCGGACAAATTCATGCATCCTCCGGCTTAAAAGATTAAAGCCCTTGTCGGAATGACACATAACGGCTTCGGGAGCCTCGAAAACCTCATCTTTCTTTAAGGTAAAAAGAAATCCTTCGTCGTTGATCCCCGAAAGGATCCTTACCTTTCCGAACGAATTCGCATCGGTTATCTCCATGTGATTTCCGCTGTATATAAGGTTAAAAGCGAAGCACTCACCCATGTTCTCATCAGTGTTTTCCCTTGCGATCATAAAGAATGGATTTGAACGCGAAGAACTTGTTCCCACAGTGCTTTTGCTTACATGCATTCCGTCTGCGATCCGTGTTCTGTAGCTTTGCATTTCTCTCGCCCAGGCGCCTTTGAAAAATACCGCCTCGTAATCGGAATCATTCATGTCAAGCTGAAGGCTTAAGAGTCTTTCGACTTTTATCTCATCTTCTCCGGTGTTTCTCAGATCAACGAATCTCGTTATAACATCTTTGTCTTCGTAAACCACGTAATAAAGGTCTGCTTCGACATCGTAACTTCTGTCTTTCAGCGTTATCACAAGTGTCTCGGAGTTGTTGTTTTCATCATAAGAACCCGGCAGTGTTTTTCTTTTCGGAGAACCTTTTTTAAGAGCGTGACTTTTATAAACAAAATCACTTGTTCTGCTGCCGTCCGCATGGATAATGCTTACAAAAGGAGAACGTACATCGCCTTTTCCCGTGGAGGATATTTCAAAAGAAGTATCCTCAAAGGCATACGAAAAATGCTCCTCGTCATACGAGATCGTATTTCCGGGGGGAAACTCTCTTTTTATCCTGATAACTTCGAACTCGGAAAGATCTTCACTGAAATCTATTTTGGCACCGTAATAAAGATGCTCGAGATGACCGGTTTCGAGGATATCAAAGGCGTACGTGGTATTTAATGTGTTAAGAACAAATTTATTGTCTTTTATGAGTATCATTCTTTCTCCTTAAAAGCGATTTTATTCTTCTTTTACGGTGCTTTCCGATGCCTTGCGTCTTTCGTTGATCTTTGCTGTGATCTGGGCAAGTTTCTCATCGTTAAGCGTATATCTTGCCTTGAAGATAAAGAGTGCGATAACAAGAACGACTATCGGAAGGACCGTCATTACGAATCTAAGTCCGAATACCGAACCGCCCGACACCACGGTCGCGCCGTTTTCATGAATGTTTTCAATATACTGTTTTAAGCCCTGTAAAAGACTTCCGTTTACCGCTTCGTAAGTTGAATCCGATTCGCTTATCTTAAATACCGACAAACTTATCGCTGCCGCAAGTGCCGCGATACCGGATGCGAGTTTAACCACAAAAGTCTGCATCGAGAAGATAACCGATTCGTCTCTTCTGTTGTTTTTGATCTCGCCGTAATCGACGGTATTCGCAAGGAATATCGTTACAAGTACGTTTAAAAGACCTACAGCTCCGAAGATAAAGAATCCCGGGACGAGGAAAGGATACACGATGCTCACTCCCGAAAGAGCAAGGAACAAAAGGATAACGTATCCGACGATCGCGGATATGATCGATATATAAAAGATCTTTATCGTATCGAAAAACTTTCTGAGTATCGGGAAGAAAAGCATCATCGCAAGGATCTGCATACCGCCTCCGAAGGTACTGAAAAGAGTGTAATTACCCTGCCATGAAGCACCGCCTAAATCGTATTTGAAGAAATAGATCAAAAGATTGGAGGTAATGTAAACCGAAGAGTTCACAAGCACGATCGTAACTACCATTGCCATGGCCTGGTCGTTCTGTACAAGTGCTTTGAACATATCGGAGATCTTCGCGGTCTCTATGTCTGCCGTGGATTTTTCCTTTATAAACAGGCATGTGATCAAGATGAATACAAAGAAAAGGATCGCAACGATAAGCGAGAAATACTTAAATCCGAGTCTGTCAACTTCTTTCGTGGATTCAATGTTTAACGTTAATCCGCTGTCTCTTGAAACTTTCGCAAAGTCCTGTGCCGGAAGATAAATGCTAAGTAATGCCTCATCGGAAGTTTTATCTATAACCACATCCATGCTGCAGTTATCATTGTTATATTCACCCGAATTTTCATCACCTGCAGGAGCATCGTTTGAATCAAGCACATCGTCAAAAAATATGTTAAATTTACAGTTGCTTGAATTAAACGAAAATTCATCCTTAAATTCGTTTTTCTCTGCCTTTACGATGACCCTTTTTCCCGAAGCAATCTCATCAATCTTTCCTGTTGCCGCTCCGGTTTCATCCATTTCAACTATAAAAGCCTTTACATTGCGATATGTTTCGGTGACCGAGTTATCACTCTTTCCCAAGGCTAAGTTTCCTATTGCGGCAACCGCTAAAACAGTTACTATCGTTATGATCGCGGAACCCACGCCTGCACAGCTTCTTCCCAATGCGGACATGTTCTCTCTTTCTTTGCCGCTTTCCGTAAATGCGGGAACCATCGACCAGTAAGGAATATCCATCATCGTGTAGGTTACGCCCCAGAGGATATAAAATACCGCCGCGTAAGCGATAAGACCTTTTCCGTTAAGAGAGGGAGGCGCGGCAAACATGAAGAAAAGAACTA
>CACZOG010000048.1 GCA_902782715.1 uncultured Lachnospiraceae bacterium
GTATATGCGTGGGAGGCACTTATGCGTCCCCAGAATGTTACGGTAACGGATCTGATCGCGAAGTATCAGGGGATAGACAAACTTCATGTGATCGAGGTCGCAACTTTCTTTGGCGCAATGCAGGCATATTTCTTAAGAGGTTACGAGGAAAGAGTCGCTATCAACTCCTTCCCTTCCGATTGTATGAAACCCGAAGAAGCTCAGGCATTCTGGGAATATTACGGGGATGAGATAAGAGGAAGAATGATCATCGAGATACTCGAGTATCCTTTCTTTTCGCTTGAGCACTGGCTCGAGAAGAACCGCTCGGTAAGGAACATGAACAATCTTTTCTCGCTTGACGATTACGGCAGCGGAATCAACAACATCGAGAAGGTTGATTTCATCAAACCCGACATCGTTAAGATTGACAGATCTCTTATTTCTTTTATAGACCAGAAGCCCGAATTACAGGAAAGTGTCAAAAAGAGCATTGAACTTTTCCACGAAAGAGGCATTAAGGTTGTTGCGGAAGGAATCGAGAGAGAAGAAGAATTCAATTACCTCGTTTCGATCGGAACCGACCTGTTCCAGGGTTATTATCTTGCAAGACCTAATTAGTTAAAAGAATAAATAAAAAGTACCGGATCACCGGTACTTTTTTGTTGCAGAAACACATCTTCAAAGCGGGGTATTATTGAAGATGAGATCTTTCTGTCATAACATAACATTCTCAGCCAGCCAGAGTGCAACTCCGTCTTCATCATTGGATCTAAGTACCCGGGTGGCCATTTCTTTTAACGCGGGATCCGCATTCGCCACGGCATAACACTCATCGGATTCTTCAAACATATCCATGTCATTTCTGCCGTCTCCGAACGAGATTATATAGTCGCAGCCTAAGTATTCTTTTAACTGCTTTATCGCATTGGCTTTCGAAGCCTCCTTCGGCATTATCTCAAGCCACTGTTCGTTCGTATAGATATCCCTCTGATATACGCAGTGATATCTGTCTTTGTATTTCTCATAAAAGGGTTCGAGTTTCTCGGGAGTATCTATGCAGGTTATGTAAAAGATATCCCCGTCTTTTAATCTCTCATCCGAATCCACGATACGTGTACGGATGTCTCCTTTTCTGCTGTCCGTGAATTTCCGTGTTCCTGAATTTATCTTTTCCGGGATAAAAGAAAACTTCTCTTTTCCGTCGACATATGCATATACGATCGGTGATATATTTTCGGCAAAAATGTCATCAAAAACTTCTTTTACCGAATCATCGAAGAAGTTTGAAAGCATTATCTCTCCGGTTGCATTATCCATTACGAATGCACCGTTATAAACTATAAGCGGGATCTTCGCATTCAATCCTTTCGTTACCTTCTTCGCCGTGATCAGAGATCTGGCCGTGGCATACGAAAATATCATTCCTTTTTCTACAAGCGCATTTATCGTATCATTCGTAAATTCCGATGTGCTCTCATTGCTTCTTAAAAGTGTTCCGTCAAGGTCGGAAACATATAATGTTTTCATTGTTTTTCTCCGTATCGTGTTTCAAGCAGTCTGCCGACATGCCTCTTCTCGAAGAACATGTCTTTGTTGGCAATAACTATTATAACAGCAACCAGGGTAACTACTATGGTTTCCACGCATTTTGTCTCGGGTGTCATCGCGATCTTTTCCTGAAGGAAGTTAACCACGAAGTGATAGATCATGCATGCAAGGATCGAGCGGTCGCTTGCAAGGTACACCCATGTGATGATAAATCCCATGGGGATCGCACTTACGAAGAAGTTTATCACAAACAGGGGATTGACCATGAGCGTTGCCTGATAGGTTCCCTTGATGAAAATGAGCGGGAAATGCCAGAAAGCCCACAGAAGGCCGAATAGCATCGACTCCCAGAACCAGTTCATATACTGTCCGATCGAATCTTCGCAGTATCCCTTCCAGCCGACCTCCTCGATGATGGCAGCAACCGTTATCGAAAGAAACGCTCCCGCTATCCCGACACCCGTAAAGTTAAAATCTTTGGTAAAAGAAAACTGATCTAAGGACTGTCCGAACAGAACCGATAAAAGGATCGAAGCTGCCACGATCCCCGCAAACTGAAGGACTGCGAGCAGGACATTAAGCCATTTGACTTTATAAAAGCCTATGAGTTTAACTTTAAGGTCTTTTTTTAACAAAGGTGATCCCGAGGCAAGAACAAATACGGTCGATACCACCGCAGGGGCAAAAAGACCTATGAGCATAAGTATCGCGCCTGCATTTTCTCCGACGAATATAGCCGGGATCCAGAAGATCCATGTAAAAAGGTACGCAAGTGCAAAGAACAGAACAGGTCTGTACCTGTAAGGTTTTGTATTGTTATTTTCCATCTGTTTTCTCCTATCGATCTCTTTTTTCCAATTCCCTGATACTTTTCGGAATGAAGATTGCCAATGCGGTAAGTGCCATCAGTATTCCGGCCAAAACAACGACCATTGCGGCGCCTCTTCCGACACCGCGGCCGCCTATCGAGCCAAGCGCATCCGCAGCCGCGCCCGATACGGCATAAGCAACCACATATCCAAGTTGTGAGATGAACCCGATCATCCCCCATGCTCTGCCCTGTGCCTCATCCGGAATATTGGTTCTCGCCAGATAATCCAGACAGTTGTTGGCAAAAGGAAGTGCGGCAAAAAACATAAAGCCGAAAATACAGATCGGGACTATGCTTTCAAAAAGGCCGAAACCCGACATGAAGATTCCCGAAAGCATAAGTGCAAGTCCGAGTGTTCTAACGAAATTGCCTTTGATGCCTTTGATTCCGAGAACAACACCGCTTACAAGCATTCCCGACGCACATACCGTCTCCGCAATTCCTAAGGTTTTAGCGTCTGAAAAAGAAAGGATCAGGGGTTCTGCAAGGATCTGAAACATTCCCATGAAAAGCGTTATCACAGAAGAGATCACGACAAGGATCAGTACGCCTTTTTTGGCGCTTAGGATCTGCCAGCCTTCTTTGATGCTTTTAAGGAATGCTTCTCTTTTTTCCGCTTTTTTGCTTCCGATTCCTTTTCTTACGATCGCAGCACCGATGACAGTCAAAAAGAAAGTGCAAATATCGATCATAAGCAAAAGTTTTACATCGCTTAAAGTAAGCAGAAAACCTGCAATGACAGGTGAAAAAAGATATCTCGCGCTTCCCGCCAGAGAAACCAGACCGCTCGCCTTGGAAAACTCTTCCTTGGTCAAAAGATCGGTTATGGTTGCTCTGTATGACGGCTCGAGAAGTGCAGAAAAAACAGAACTCACAAAAACTCCAATGCAGATCTGAGGAAGCGTTGCGCCGCCTCGCATCATGCATATGAGGATATATATTATGCCTAAGGCAGAGCATCCGTCTCCTATCATCATAAGGAGTCTTCTGTCATACCTGTCGGCCAATACACCTGCGGGAACGGATAAAAGAAGCGTCGGAAGAAATCCGAGCAGCGTTACAAGTGCCATGCTTGCGGCACTTCCGGTCTTCTGGAAGATATAAACTCCCAGGCCGAAACTTGTAAGTCCGCCTCCCACCGAAGAAATCAGTTCTCCCGCCCAGAGGAGCAGGAATTTCTTAAAATTATTTTTATTATTCATTAAGCTCCTATCCGATCAACTGCCTGATAAAGCTCATTGTTCCGGATTCGGCGCCCAAAAGTTTCTCTGTCATATCGATAAATACTTCGATATCCCTCTCGGTAAATGTTTCCTCGTCAAATAACTCGTTGCTTACCACTAACATTATCTTTACGCGCTCGGGAATATTGTCACAGTTAAAGATCCCTTCCCTAACGCCTTCTTCAGCCACTTCTGATAAAATCGGAACAACCTTCTCAACCAGTTTTTTCTTGATCTTGTTGTGCATGAGAACATTCTCGGGTTTTAAAAGTTCACCCTCAATGAGTTTTTCCTCCTGCGAAGGCTGAATGGAAGCTACGATCCCAACGATCTTCTGCGGAACCGGAATGTTCGCCTTCACGATATCTCTTGCGGCTTCGGTTTCTTTATCTATCATCATTCCTATAACTTCTTCAAGCGTCTGTTCCTTGCTCTCGAAATAATAGTAATATGTTCCTTTAGCTATGCCTGCCTCTTCAAGAATGTCCTCTATACTTGTATTTTCATACCCCTTGGTAACAAACAGTCTGTATGCTATCTGAAGGAGTTCCTGTTTTCTTTTTTCACCTTTTTTCATATTTGTACCTCTTTTCGACTGTCGGTCGGTTTTTATCATAATACAACGTCAGGGATTTTGTGTCAAGTATTTTTTCGACCGATAGTCGATTTTTTTATCATAAAAGAAAAAAGCCTGCTTAAGAATTCTCTCAAACAGGCTTTATTGCTTGTTTTTTTTCGGTTTTATTTCTTTTTGATGGGGATCCAAAGTTCGCAGAAAACACCTTTACCGCCGTCAAAATACAATTCGTAGTCAGTCTCCTGGGATGATTCATAACCCATCTGCGGAAGAAATTCCTTATAGAATAGGCTCCATGTCTTGGTGATGCAGTCGCCGTCTTCGCCGATGCAGTCAAATACCACGTATGTACCGGGATTTACGTCCCATATGCGGAAGCCTTTCTTCTTTAAATCCTCCTCGTCATATTCTGCCGTGTCTTCGTCAACGATGATGCCGATGCCGTATTCAAAGGTATCCGATTCTTCCGTAGTCGGTGAGCAGAGACCGTAGAGGTCACGCTTTCCGTCTTCTCTTAACATCCAGATCGGAGAGAGCATCTGATTTGCATTGACTTCGCCCCAGAAGTCTGCAACATCGTGATT
Source organism: uncultured Lachnospiraceae bacterium (assembly GCA_902782715.1). Taxonomy (GTDB): domain Bacteria; phylum Bacillota; class Clostridia; order Lachnospirales; family Lachnospiraceae; genus UBA3766. Next base: position 4,786 of record CACZOG010000048.1, read on the forward strand.
TGCCTCGTCGTTGATTATTTCGTTTTTGAACTGTCTTACCAGTGCGATAAATTTCTTCTTTTCTGTCTGAACTATTCTGTAATCCATACTCTTTCCTCCTTCAACCGTAAGCTTGATCACTATAGGATTAAAAAGTACTAATCTGGCCGATTCGTCTCTCGCAAATTTGGGAGCAACTCCATGAAATCTTGTAAAGGCTTTCGTAAAACTTTCCGAAGTTTCATAACCGTACTTGAATGCCAGATCGGTTATTTTTGCATCGGTCTCTACAAGTTCCCTGGCCGCTAAAGAGAGTCTGCGGTTTCGAATGTAGGCATTTGCCGTCATCCCGGTAAGGAAGCTGAACGCCCTGTGAAATTCGTAACTCGAAGTGTGCACCTGCTTCGCCACGTCTTCATAGTTGATCTCTTCCAAGAGATGCTCTTCCATATAGGTAATTGCCTGCTGCATTGCTGCAATCCATTCCATACTTTTTTCCTCCTGATGTAATCATTATAGGAGATCAGAATAACTGTTACATTTCCTGCCTTGCGAAGTTTTGTCAGGTTTGTTCCGTGATATTTTGCCCCGCTGAGGTTTTCAGGTTTATTTCTGATGCTTTATCATGCCTGTTCTCTGATGCATTTCCACGCTTCCGTCAGGCGTTCTTCATTCCATGCTGCATTCGCGGGACTGGTTGAAGGTAACACAGTTGCTTCACGGCCGACCAGTTTCTCGGTGTATTTCTGATAGTATCTGTACGCCGTTTTGCCGTTGACATAGATTCCTTTGATATCCGCTTTTTTAAGGATAATGTTCAGATCGTTGACCGTTACGTTTTTTATGCTCGAATCAGACGAGCCTTCAATATCGCAGGAGCCGATCACATCCCAGACCGCAATATGATTTCGTAAAAGAAACTCTCTTTTCTCATCGACCGTTGTCGGAACTTTTTCGTCAAAAACAGTCGCCGTCACTTTCCAGAAACGGTTCTGCGGATGCCCGTAAAAGAATCCCTGTTCTCTGGATTTAACCGAAGGGAAACTTCCGAGTATCAGTATCTTTGAATTCTTATCATATACAGGTGAAATGGGATGTTTTATCATTATTTATTGTCTTTCTGATTATGAATAATTTATTCACAGTCGAACTCAATGCTTTTACAATCGTTGAATTTAGCAAAATTCTTAAGCGTTCTCTCCAACATTTTATTAAGTTTCTTCGTTACTCTGATATAAACTAATGAATCCTAAATAATTGATAATCTGTTTTTTAATCTGTAATAAAATAATCCGGAATTTATTTTAACATAAATTCCGGACTCTTTTCTACACTGCATCATCTTCGCAGTATCTGTATTTTCTTAATCTGTACCAGAAGACCATGCACATAAGCGTACCCGCAACTCCGAGAATAAACATCATAAGTGCGGCGCCCGAGCCTTTCCCCGTTCCAAAGAGGAATTTCATCGTGCTTCCCGCCCTGCTCATTATCGGTTCACACACATCATCAACCATAAATCCGCCGACTAAAAGACCGATCGGAATGGTGAAAAACTGAAGCGTGTTCCTGCAGGCATATACTCTTCCCTGAAGTTTCGCAGGGATCGTATTTCTCATGATCACATTCTGGTTCGCACTCATAACGGGAACGAAAACCCATCCTACGAACTGGCTTATGCACCAGAGCACGGGAAGTCTCGAAAACGCGAGAAGGAAATTCTCCGTCGAGAGCGAGAATAACATGGTTAAAAATATGATCCTTACCCTGTCTTTGGGTTTAGGTAAAACCGTAACCAGCAAGCTTCCGACCACCATTGCTATTCCCGAAAAAGATGTCACGAGACCGAGCATACTGTTGCCGCCCCGGGGATTCGGAATGACATATGCGGGAAGTGTTGCATCAAATGCGGATGCAATGAAATTTACTCCCGCCATAAAAAGGATCACATACAAAATCATCGGATTCTCTTTCAGATATTTAAGACCTTCTCTTGCCAGGCGGAGTATGCCTTCTTTTTCCTCTCCGTCCATCGGGATCTTAGGTATCTTAATGAATACTAAAAGTGCGGTAAATGCTATCGCAAAAGTGATAAGGTCAACCGCTATCGCCGCATCAAGTCCGGCGAATCCGTAGATCGCAGCTGCAATGATCGGATTGCCGATCGTTACAAGGGATCTTGATAAAGACTGAAGGCCGCTGGTTTTCTGATAATATTCTTTCGGTATTATCATCGTATATGCGACTTCCGATGCCGGCTGCTGAACCGTATTCATAAGACCGGAAACTGCATTTATCAGATATAAATGCCATACGCTTAACATGTCTGCTTTATAAAGGATAAACACGGCAACGGTACTGCCTGCTGCCAGAAGATCGCATACGAGCATGGTCCTTTTCTTATCGAATTTGTCAGATATCGCACCTGCAAAAATGCTCATTAAAACATATGGTGCATAAGTGCAGATCCTGAGCGCGGCCGTACTTAATGCGGATCCCGTTTTTTCATAAAGCCACAAAGTCAAGGCAAATGCAGTGATCGCACTTCCTAACTGTGACAGACTCTGGGTACTCCAAAGTATATAAAAATCTCTTAAATTGTTTTTTGTTTTCATTTCTTTGCTCCTTTTATTTTTCTTAAATAAGAGCAAAGCCTGAGGATTCGATCATCCTCCACACAGCACCCTCAAGCTCTGCATGGAGCACCTGCTTCGCAGCGAACCATTTCGCACCTCCGCTTTTTTCTTTAATCTTTTCTTATAATTTTACCATTGATATTTTTTCAGATCAACGCGTCCGTCAATAACTTCAACGCCTTCCGCCATAAGTAATTTCGCCTGTGCGCCGCTTCCGCCGAATGCGAACTCTCCCGCAAGTTCCCCTTTTGCATTTACCACGCGAAAACAAGGAATATTGTCGGGATCGGGATTCTTATGAAGCGCATTTCCGACTGCGCGTGCCATCTTTTTATCACCTGCCGCCTCGGCCACCTGAGCATACGTGGCAACTTTGCCGTAAGGGATCTTCTTGACCGCTTCGTATATGCGCTTTGAAGGGCAGTCGCTTATAAGATCATAGCTCTCGGCTATCATTATCTTAACATCTTTATCGGGTATTGTACCATCGAGGATTATCGTATTCCAGTGGTCCTTGTTCTGATGATATCCGGGTTTTACGGACTTGTATATCCCGCGCCAGAAATACGCTTTCTCGGGATCGACTTTAACATTTAGATTAATGTAACCGTCCTTCTCGTAAGTCCAGAGAAATGCCTTTTTGTTTCCTTTATAGCGGATCAGCTGCCAGTTATCGTCATGAAAAGGCGCATCCTGATATACATCGGGGAACGATAATCCGTATTTTAATGCTTCTTCTCTGGTCTTCATATCTGCCGTTCCTTTGTTTCTTTTTCATCGATGATCCGAAGGTTTGTAAGTATCTTTCTCTACCGCTTCATAAAGATTCATGCCCATTTTGCGCTCGAAGTATTCCACAAGTTCAAGATTCTCTTTGCGCATTCCGGGGTCGTACCTTCCGTATCTGCTTCTTACATCCTCCATACGGTCAAGGATATTCATCACACCCTCGGTTCCCGCGATCGCATCACACATCTTTATAAGATTATCGTAATCATCGATCGTGACTTCCGCAAGTTTGGTTCTAAGAAGCTTAGTTTCTTCCTCGGTCGTATCGAAATCACCGACGTAAGTTTCAATCTGTCTGTTGGAAAAAGAATGTGTCAGGCATACTCTTGCAACGTCATCATATCCTAAAGACATCATATACGAATATCCGTCAGATACATGTCGAAGGTAGCTTCTTCCGAATCGCCTTCCTATATCGTGAAGCAGTCCGAGTACATAGGCTTTCTCGGAATCCATTCCCGAGTATTCGGCGATCTTTCCCGCGCAGTGAGCTGTCGTTCTGCTGTGGTCTGCCCAGACACCGGGATTTAATTCTTCCGCTTCTTTTAGTATTCTTTCCGCTTCCTCTCTGTTGGGATACATTCTATCTCCTCGAGCCTTCTTTCGTCAGTTTTTCTTCATATATTTTTCAAAGAGTTCTTGCGAATATTCCTTCTTCATGTCGGACTCTCTGACAATCTTCCAGAGTGCTGCTGCCGCCTTAAGTCGGTCTTTACAGGTCTTCGTTGCGTCATCCTCGCAGAAATCTTTTACGAACTTATTCCACTGAAGTGCCGATCTGTCATAAGTTACATATGTCTTCTTACCATAGTAGATATCAAGCAGGTCTCCTAAGGTAAAAGACTCATCTCCGTTTTCTTTTACAGCTTTGGCAGTTGCGACCATATCAACATTGAACTTAAAAGGAGCAACTCCTGTCTGTCTGCTGAAGAAATCGCGGAAACGATTTCCGAAAGTGAAGCCGCATTCGATAAGACCTGTTTCAAGCGTCAGTTCTTTTACGGTTGCCTTCTTACTCTTCGTTTTTTTCTTCCCGGGCAGAATCTTTTCCCCCGAAAAATAAGCCTTTATGACTTCGTTTAACTCTATTTTACTGCCGGTGGATCTAAGACCGAGCGACCTGCAGATTTTGATCAGTTCTTCACGATACCAGTAGTATTTTAAGAACTCGTCATAATCCTTAATCTTTTCAAATGCGGGACGTTCCATAACAAACTACTCCTCACATGTTAACCACTGGTCCATTCCGGCTCCGTTTTCGTCATTCGGGCGGATCTTAAATCCGAATTTCTCATAAAAGGGTTCTTTTCCTTTTGCGGAATTAAGGTTAAGTTTCACCTTGTAACCGGGTTTCATGTCATCTTTTATTCGCTTGATGACCGACTCAACGAGCGTCCTTCCTATTCCCTGACCCTGAAATCTCGGATCGACGATAACATCCGAAAGGAAAGCAACATAGCCGCCGTCCCAGAGGAGACGTACGACGCCGATCGCTTCATCATCGTTTCTGACACAGATCACCATATATGCGTTCTCGACACAGTTTCTGGCTTCTTCAACCGGGAACAGCATCCATCCGACTTTTTTACGTAATTCCAGGTACTCTTCAGGTGTAATATAATCCACGTATTTGATCATTTTCTTTTCTCCGGGTTTCCTAACTATAATGCTTTGCAGTAAAAATATTTGGACAGTTTTGGGTCTTTATCTTCGCGGACAAACTCTAATGTATAACCAAGTTTTTTATAAAATTCCGGTGCCTGAAATCCAAACGTGGTCAGAGAGATCTTCTCAAATCCCTTGTTTCTGTATTCTTCTTCCACAGCCTGAACAAGCTTTGTTCCGATGTTCTGTCCTCTGTATTTCTTATCAATAACCAGATCGCCGATGTGCACTTCGTTGTAATACGCGTGTCCTGTTATGGACCCGATCACATTACCTTCGTCATCTTCGACGGTAAACCAGTAATCTTCATAATTAAGTTTAACATCATTGGACTTAGCATAATCGGAAAATGCCTCATTTATGAATTTCCCGATCTTTTCTTCGTCTTCGCTGTTCTTTATAATATTCACAGTCTAAAACCTCCGCAGCCCGTAAAAAGGGCAATCTTATCTTTAAGGGCAAATCTTGTTTTTAATCCTCAAACACGCCTCGATATGCATGATCCAGTGTCTTGAAAAAGGCATCTGAATAAGTCCGCGCACATCCTTGTCGCACCAGTAATCAATAAGCCAGACTGCGCTCTCATCCTCACTTACGACATGCAAGGCTTTAAGTTGTTCTCTTCGTTCATCGGATATCTTTCTTTTAAGATCATCAAAAGACAGATCTTTTAATATAGCCTCCGTGCTCTTTTTTACCTCGTAAATGTAGTTGTAAAGTTCGTCAAGATCAAGGTCTTTTGAGAAATCGGCTATCTCCTGTTTTACAAGTTCATTACCTGTGGTAATGATCGGCGAACCGATCCTTTTCTGACAGCCACCCTTGAAAAATACCTGCTCATCTTCTTTTACCAGAGTATGTGCCACGATATCTTCAATACGAAAGATGTGCCAGAGTGAATACGCTATGGTCTTGCTGTGATAGCCATCCGCATTGATAAAAGGGATCGCGCTGAAATCTTCTCTTTTAAGATCCTCCTTAAAAGAGTAAATCGTTTTCCACAGCTCGTCTCTGAGACTTATCAGGGTATTGATGCCCTCGTCATAAGTGTCTCGTTTTTTTATCTGATTCTGCATTGATTTGTTAAGTTCAGACCATTCTTTATTCATCTTACGATTCTCCTGTCAGCTTTTCCCATTCCTCACGCGTTATTGCGTAGGCATACGAGATCGTATTTTTCGGGTCGGGATACTCTTTCACTTTCTTCATGCCGTTCGCCATCGCCGTTGAGTAAGAACCCACGTTGGTATACTTCATGTAAGAGTAGATCGTGTCGTAATCAGTGTTTTTAAAAACCCAGTTTCTGACAGCTTTAGCGGCTTCTTTGGCGAATCCGCGTCTCCAGTACTTTTTATTGATATGATACCCTATCTCGGGAAGCATCTCATTGTCGATATTCTGAATGGTAATGCCGCAATCTCCGATAAACTCACCTGTTTCTTTTAGAACAACTGCCCACAGCCCAAATCCGTACTGCTCGTAATTCTTAAGGTTCCATTCGATCCAGCCTCTGGTCCTCGCCTCGTCAAAGGGCGCCGGATAATGCTGCATGGTTTCCGCGTCCGACATTATTTCATAAAGAGCATCAAAATCATCCATTGTATACTCCCTGAGCAGGAGTCTTTCAGTTTCGATCATATTATCACCTTGTATATTGTAATCCGCATCTCAATCGGTTTTATCAAAATAAATTTATTCTGATATCAATTGAGTCAATTAATTATTTTAAGTGGACGATCCATTCATCTCCCTGACTACAGCGTCCACAAAAGATTCGCCGGGTTCCACATGACCGCCAGGGAAAGTATATCCTTTCCAGTCTTCTTTAACCCTGTTCTGCAATAGTATTCTGTTTCCGTCCTGTATAAGGCACAAGACCGTTAATTCAACATTTTCCGTGGTATGTCCCATTTTTTTGTCTTCCTAAATATCAATCGTTTTTATAATCTCAAATCCTGTATTTTTATATAACCTAACTGCCTTTTCATTCCATTCGGCTACATGAAGTTTAACTCGATCAGAATGAATATTTTCCAGAGCCCATAAAAGGATTTTTCTTCCATATCCGCATCCTTGATATTTGCAATTAACGATTAAGTCATCTATTTCATTGCCCTTTAAAGCGACGCTTCCTATTATCTCTTCGCCTTTTACAAGAAGATAAACAACCTCCATTCTCTCATCAAAGAAAGAATCATCTTGTATAAAATCATATGGTTCTATCTTTAATGCCTCCCGCATTTCGTGGTAACAATCATTATATATTTTTTTATACTCATCTTGATATTTGGATGAATACGGTATCATTTCTATAAATGATTTTTCATCTACCGGATGCAAATATTCCATCACAAAAGCACTCTTCACGTTCTATCTCCTAAATA
>CACZOG010000049.1 GCA_902782715.1 uncultured Lachnospiraceae bacterium
AAAGTTCCCCAGCCGAGGTTGGGTGCACCGTAAATATTTCCTTCGTCATCAATGGGTCCGGGAGCACCGATACCTACGCCGATAACATCTTCTTTGTTAAGATTCTTTTCTGCAAATTTAGCCTTAATGCTCTCCGCGATATCGGGTAATATCTTTGCACCGTTATCATCTTTTACGGTAACTATTTCCCATTTTTCGAGCACTTCTCCGCTCTCGTTAAAAAGGCCCATTTTGACGGTTGTTCCGCCAAGATCGACTCCGAAAATATACTTCATTTTATTTCTCCTTATATGTTTACTTAATTAGTCTTCGTCATCCTCTTCGCGCTTCTTTGCGAGGTTGCTCTGTACTCTGTTGTAAAGAACAACTGCTGCGTTGTATCCCATCTTCTTCTGACGATGGTTAACTGCTGCGGTCTCACAGATGATCGCGAGGTTACGTCCGGGACGGATGGGAATGTTATGGCAGACAACCTTGTTTCCGAGGTACTCGGTGTACTCTTCCTCGAGTCCGAGTCTGTCGTATTCCGTATCCTTGTTCCACTCTGCGAGTTTGATAACAAGATCGATGGCCTGTGTCTCTTTTACGCTCGATACACCGAAAAGTGTCTTAACGTCCACGATTCCGATACCTCTAAGCTCGATGAAATGCTTGGTTGTTTCGGGTGCGGAGCCGATAAGTGTATCTTCGCTGACTTTTCTTATCTCAACAACGTCATCGGTTACAAGACGGTGGCCTCTCTTGATAAGTTCGAGAGCTGCTTCCGATTTACCGATTCCGGATTCACCGACGATCAGAACACCTTCGCCGTAAACATCGACAAGTACGCCGTGCACCGAAATGCAGGGTGCGAGCTTAACGTTTAACCATCTGATCAGTTCAGCCATGAAAGTTGAGGTCGTCTTCTTGGTCATGAAAAGAGGAACGTTGTTTTCTCTTGCCTTCTGCATGAAGAGTTCATCGGGAATTAAGTCCCTGCAGAAAACGATACAGGGGATCGGGAAACTTAAGAGCTGACTGTAGATCTCCTCTTTTCTCTCGTCCGAAAGACCCATCATGTATTTGTACTCAACGAAACCGATTATCTGAAGTCTTGTAGCCTCGTAATGCTCGAAGAAACCTGCCAGCTGAAGAGCGGGACGGTTGATATCGGGTTGTTTGATCTTGATTCCCGTAATGTCGATCTCGGGAGTCAAAGGTTCAAGTTTCATCTTTTCGATAATACGTGTTAAACTGACACTTGCCATAATATACCTCTTTTCTTTATATTATGTTTCGTTGTTAAATCACAACACAATCATTATATACTATATTCACATATTGTGCGACAGTATCTTGCTCGCCTGCTTCTTTTAGGGATTCTCCGTTTTATCCTTATGGAAGAAGTCGTAGATCTCCTTCGCAACATTCTCGGGAATGCCGTCAACTTCGGCGATCGCCTCAACACTTGCTTCCTTAAGTTCATCCGTGGTAGAGAAATGCTGCATAAGTGCTTTTCGTCTCTTGGGTCCGATTCCCGGGATATCGTCGAGAACCGAATGAACCTGCGCCTTCGTACGAAGTGACCTGTGGTATTCGATCGCGAATCTGTGGACTTCATCCTGAACTCTCGTTATGAATTTAAAGCATTCGGAATGGATATCTATAGGTATTTCTTCTTCGTGGAAAAGAAGCCCTCTGGTTCTGTGCCTGTCATCCTTGACCATTCCGCAGACGGGAACGTCGATGCCCAGTTCTTGTAAAACCTTCTCGGCAACATGAACCTGTCCGAGTCCGCCGTCCATTAAGATAAGGTCGGGGAATACGGAAAAACTCGTTCTGTTATCGCTGTCCATCTCATCAATTCCGTGTCTGAAACGGCGGCTTAAAACTTCATACATTGATGCGTAATCATCAGGGCCTTCAACGGTCTTTAACCTGAATTTCCTGTAGTCGCTCTTCTTCGGTCTGCCCTCTTCATAGACCACCATTGAGCCTACGCTGTTAAATCCCTGCGTGTTGGATATATCGTATGATTCGATCCTCGAAGCCTTCTCAATGTTAAGGATCTGCGCCAGTTCCGCGGCTGCTCCTTTGGTCCTGACTTCTTCGAGTTTGTGCTTTTCCTCGTCTCTTTTAATAAGCATCTGAGCATTCTGACGGGCGAGTTCAAGCATCTTTTCTTTCTGACCTTTTTGAGGGGATTTGATGAACACACGACCGTTTCTTTTACCCGAAAGCCAGTTTTCCAGAAGCTCATTTTCCTCAAGTCTTGTGGGAATAAAGATCTCTCTCGGAATAAAAGGCGTCCCCGCATAGTACTGCTTGATAAAATTGCCGATACACTCTTCATCGGAATCCTCGCTCGCACCTTTCATGTAAAAATGTTCGCGTCCGATAAGCTTTCCTTCTCTTACGAAGAATACCTGAATAAGAACATCTTTATCATTTCTCGCGATGCCCAGATAATCCTTGTTCTCTCCGTCAAATTCCGTGATCTTCTGCTTCTGTGCGATGTTCTTCGCATTGGTCAAAAGATCCCTGTATTTACCGGCCTCTTCAAACTCAAGTCTCTCGGAATAAAAGAGCATTTTATCTTCTATTTCTTTGATGACGGGCTCGTAATTGCCGTTTAAGAAAACGAGTGCTTTCTTGACGTTTTCGCTGTAATCCTCTTCGGATATCTTACCCATGCAGGGCGCATCGCACTGCTTCATGTGGTAGTTTAAACACGGGCGGTCGCTTAACGTATTGCCGTCTAAATTCTTGCTGCATGTTCTGATGTGATAGAACTTGCTTAAGAATTCGATCATGTTGTGAACCGATTCGGCACTCGAGTAAGGTCCGAAATATCTGGATTTATCTTTTTTCATACGTCTTGAAAAGATCAGTCTCGGATATTTTTCGTTCACGGTTACTTTTATATAGGGATATGTTTTATCGTCTTTTAAAAGAGTGTTGTATTTGGGCGAATACTCTTTGATGAGGTTGTTCTCGAGTACCAATGCCTCGAGTTCGGTATCCGTTAAGATGTAGTCGAAGTGGTCGATCTGGCTAACCATTCGCTGGATCTTTATAGTTTTTTTCGTTGAAACGCGAAAATAAGACCGCACCCGATTTCTCAGGTTTACGGCCTTACCCACATATAAAACTCCGCCCTTTGAATCCTGCATTATATAAACGCCGGGAGTGGTGGGGAGTTTATGAAGTTCTTCTTCAATCTGTTCGCGGTTCATTAATACTCCCGTTACTCGTTTTTATCGTCGTCTTCGAATTTAAATGCACGATCCTGGATGCGGTTAAATATCTCTTTGCTGATCTCTTCGCGTGCTTTCTTTATTTCTTCTTCCGCATTTAAAACTTCTTCATCTTCTGCTTTCTCAGCATTTGAATCCTCTGTTTTATCATCAGATTTTTCAGCATTTGAATCTTCTGCTTTCTCGTCTGATTTTTCTTCTTTTGAAGACTCAGATTTTTCAGCGGATTCTTCCTTCTTTTCGGAATCTGTTCCTTCGTTGTCCGAATCTTTTTTTTCTGATTCTGATGAAGACCATAATTCCGTTTCCGTCTTTTCCAAGATCACGCCTGTATCGGATGCATTCTCGTCAGACTCATTTTTTTCAGAGTTAGATGAAGACTCGTTGTTTTCTGCTTCACCGTCAGTTTTCTCGGTGTCCTTTTTATCCTCATCGGATTTGTTTTCTGCTTCTTTGGAAGCATCATCCTGCTTATTCTTTCTTTCCTCTTCAAGCTTCTTCTTTGCGCCGATCGCCTTGGGCTCGGGAACGGGAATGCCTTTTTCCCTGCAGTAGATCTCCATGAATTCTTTGCCGGTGATCGTTTCTTTTTCAATAAGATGATCGGCGATCTTATCCATGATCTCTCTGTTTTCGGAAAGAAGTTTCTTGGCTTCTTCATAGCAGCCTGCAAGTATGGAGATAACCTCGTTGTCGACTTCCGCAGCCGTTCTGTCCGCACAGTTCATAACGGTTCTTCCGTCAAGATATCTGCTCTCTACGGTCTCAAGTCCGACAAGTCCGAACTTCTCGCTCATACCATACTGGGTAACCATGCTTCTTGCGATGTGAGTAGCCTTCTCGATATCATTCGAAGCGCCCGTTGTAACAGAGCCGAATACGATCTCTTCGGCAGCACGTCCGCCCAAAAGGCCTACTATCATATCATGCAGTTCTTCCTTGGAATTGAGGTACTTCTCTTCTTCGGGAACCTGCATTACGTATCCGAGAGCACCCATGGTTCTCGGTACGATCGTGATCTTCTGAACAGGCTCGGAATTCTTCTGAAGTGCGGATAAAAGAGCATGTCCGACTTCGTGATAAGAAACGATCTTTCTTTCCTGTTCGCTTAAGATCCTGTCTTTCTTTTCTTTACCTACAAGCACTACTTCAACGGCATTGAAAAGGTCTTTCTGTGAAACGAATTCCCTTCCGTTCTTAACTGCGAAAATCGCTGCTTCGTTTATCATATTGGCAAGATCGGAACCTACTGCGCCGCTCGTTGCCAGAGCGATCTCGTCAAAATCAACGCTTTCATCAAGCTTAACATCTTTGGCATGTACTTTGAGGATCTCAATTCTTCCCTTAAGATCGGGCTTTTCAACGATGATTCTTCTGTCGAAACGTCCGGGACGAAGAAGTGCTTTATCAAGGATCTCAGGTCTGTTGGTAGCTGCAAGAATAATGATACCTTTCTTACCGTCGAAACCGTCCATCTCTGCAAGCAGCTGGTTAAGAGTCTGCTCTCTTTCTTCGTTTCCGCCACCGTATTTCGAATCTCTGCTTCGACCGATGGCATCGATTTCATCGATGAAAATGATACAGGGTGCATTCTTCTCCGCTTCCTTGAAAAGGTCTCTTACTCTGGATGCACCGACGCCGACATAAAGTTCAACGAAGTCTGAACCCGTAAGCGAGAAAAACGGAACATGTGCTTCACCGGCTACAGCCTTGGCAAGCAGTGTTTTACCTGTTCCGGGAGGGCCTACAAGAAGTGCACCTTTAGGTAATTTAGCACCGATCTTTACATATTTGTTAGGGTTATGAAGGAAATCAACGACTTCCTGAAGAGACTCGATCGCTTCGTCCTCACCCGCAACATCTTTAAAGGTCTTGCCTGTTTCTTTCTGAACATATACCTTGGCATTGGACTTTCCGACATTCATGATCCCGCCGACACCGTCCGAGCCGCTTATTCTTCTGAACAAAAGGAATCCAAGTCCGACAAAGATAACGATCGGCAGAACGTATGAGAATATAAAATACCATACCTGAGCGGAATTGTCTGGAATCTCACCGTTTACGACAATGCCTTTTTCGATAAGTCTGTTGGTAAGAGTCTCATCCTCTTCAACCTTTCCTGTGTAAAGAGCCTTGGGCGAACTGCCGAAGAACACGTTTGATACACCGCTCTTTTTCTCCTCGATAGGAGTGATCTTGATAGTGTCTGCCTGGATCTCAACGCTCTCTATCTTCTGTTCATCGATCATCTTAAGAAATTCATTGTATGTGATCTCCGATGAAGAATCGTTTTTGAAAAATCTGAACATCCAGATTATAAAAAGCACTACAAGCGTAAAAAAGATCATCCCGGTGAAGAATCCGCCGGGTCTTCTCTGATTATTTTTATTTGAATTATTTTGATTGTTATCCATAAAAACCCCTTATAAGTATACTAAATTAATATTATAAAATGTGCCCGAAACTAATTCAACCTTACAGCGAAAAAATGACACTTTTTTCACACTTGCAACACCCTTTCTTCAC
>CACZOG010000050.1 GCA_902782715.1 uncultured Lachnospiraceae bacterium
GCGAAAATTCTTGTTACGTCTCTGTCGTGAAGTGCCATCTGAGCACGTTCATAATTATATTTATCATGCATGTAATGGATGATATTAAGCGTATTTACATAGATACCAGCAAGCCACTCCATCATGAAGGTGAAACTGTCCATAACCGTATCGTAATCAAGAACATCTCCCTGGTAACGACGAAGTGCGATAGGTCCGACCTGCTTCTTCGTTATCTCATCAACACCACCGTTTAATGAGTAAAGCAGACATTTTGCAAGGTTTGCTCTTGCACCGAAGAACTGCATTTCTTTGCCGAGTCTCATTGAAGATACGCAGCACGCGATAGCGTAATCATCACCTCTGGTTACACGCATCAAATCATCATTTTCATACTGAATTGCAGAAGTCTTAATAGACATCTTTGCGCAGTATTTCTTAAACGGTTCGGGAAGTCTTGTTGACCAGAGAATCGTCAAGTTGGGTTCGGGAGCAGGTCCTAAATTTTCAAGAGTATGAAGATATCTGTAAGACATCTTCGTAACCATGTGACGTCCGTCGATTCCGACACCGCCGATAGACTCCGTAGCCCAGATGGGATCGCCTGAGAAAAGTTCATTGTACTTCGGAGTTCTTGCAAACTTTACAATACGAAGTTTCATGATGAAATGATCTACCATTTCCTGAATCTGTCGCTCGGAGAATGTTCCGTTTGCCAGATCTCTTGACGCATAAATATCAAGGAATGTGGTTGTACGGCCGACGCTCATTGCGGCACCGTTCTGCTCTTTGATAGCAGATAAGTATCCGAAGTAAATTGCCTGAATTGCTTCTTTTACATTGGTTGCGGGACGTGATATATCACATCCGTATGATGCAGCCAGTTCTTTCATAAGTTCGAGTGCTCTTACCTGCTCGGTAAGCTCTTCTCTTGTTCTTATTACTTCGTCATTCATAACTTTACCGCATGTATGCTTCTGGCGAAGTTTGTCTTCGATAAGGATATCTATTCCGTAAAGCGCAATTCTTCTGTAATCGCCGATAATTCTTCCTCGTCCGTAAGCATCGGGAAGACCTGTAATGATGTGTGACGATCTGCAGGCTCTCATCTCAGTTGTGTAAGCATCGAAACACCCTGCATTGTGTGTTTTTCTGTAATAAGTGAAGAAATCTTTAATTTCGGGATCTATTTCATATCCGTGATCTGCAAGCGCCTGCTCTGCCATCCTTATTCCGCCGAAAGGATGAAGAGGTCTTTTAAAAGGTTCATCAGTCTGAAGTCCGACTATCTGCTCTTTTTCCTTATCAAGATATCCGGGTTCGTGGGAAGTAATCATGGAAACATTTCTTGTATCCATATTTACCGCACCGCCCTTTTCACGCTCCTCTTTGGATAACTCAAGTACCTGATCCCATAAAGCAAGCGTATTCTTCGTTGCGGGTTCAAGGAAGCTTTCATCACCGTCATACGGTGTATAGTTCTCCTGAATGAAATCTCTGACATTGATTTCGGTCTGCCATTTGTTACCTTTAAAATCTCTCCACTGCGGAATCATTTTGCGCCTCCAAATTGAAAAATGATATCTTATTTCTATAATGCATACCACGCACGCAATATCATTATATGAATTAAGATATCATTAAGTCAATACCATAATATGGTAATTTACACAATATAATGTGTTTGTTATTTTTTTAACCACAATTTAATGTGTTTTTTGTTCATTTGGTACAATAAAACGCATTTTGGCGGTTTTTATTTGAGCATTTTGCTCTTATCTTCCCGATTTTATGCCGTATTTTACGCATAAAAGTTTAAATTCTTCGGATTTAAGGAATTCATTCAGAATATAATCACGGTCTTTGCCTTCAGACAAAACGCGTGTCCAAAGCGCATATCCTCCATCATCCATACCTCTGTTAAAGAATGCTTTGTATAGTTTTTCAAGGTATTGTTTATCATCTTTCGGGGTCAGATTGTATTCTTCCGAATGAATAAACCTGTCCGCAATATCAGCACCCGTCATTGTCTTTGAATCAAGCGCAAGCTGCCAGTTATCGAGTTCGGCAAAATTTATGTTATCGTTGGTTCTGTCCAGGATAATTGTATAGAATCTTTTTACGAATGTTCTCGTACTGTCTCTCTTGATTCCATATTTCAGACAGAGATTTCTGTATTCGTCCGAAGCAAGAAAACCGTCCAGAACGAAATCTCTTCCCTTTCCTTCGGCAATACTCTGCATCCAGGCCGCTTTGCCCGCTGCATCAGGTTCTCTGTCAAAGAATGCCCTGTAAAGCCTGGTGATATACTCTTCATCGGAATCACCCTTCAGCATATATTCCTGACTGTGAATAAATTCATCCGCCACATCGGCCCCGCCTCTGGTTCCCGCTTCAAGAGCTATGGTCCAGTTTGCAAGTCCTTCCGGTTCAGCTTCTCTGTCAAGGATGTATAAGTAGAATCTTGAAACAAAATTACTTATGTATTCAGGTTTTCCTTTTCTGGTAGATTCCGGAAAAGAAATTGTATTTGGAATCGGTCTGTCGTTTACTTCCAGCAGTCTTTTAATTGCGTTTTCGCACTCGTCTTTCGTAGCCCGGCCGAGCGGATCGAGTCTCTGCTTGTCTTTCGAATCACCGGGGTTTCCTTTGGGTGCAACAATATCGTATGTTGCGGACCAGCACATTGGCTCCCAGTGGTCATAATCTATCTCATAATAATCCATGTAATCATCGCTTCGTCCGAAATCAATCGATCTGCTGAAGCCCGCTATCTCGGAGAATCTCATAAGCATGAGTGCGACATCCTGTCTTCTTATCCATTTTCCTACTCCGAATTCATCGGAACAGATATAGGGATAACCTACACAGATATTGTTCTTCTCTCCCCAGATTACAGCATCCTCATACCATGCACCCGGCTGCACATCGGTGAACCTTGATCTCTGACCTGCAACAGAAGGACATCCCGCCATATTGTAAAGAGTCCAGACAAAAACTTCTCGGGTAATAAGATTGGTCATATCCTCAATGTCATCATCGTTATCTTCGGGATAAATTTCCGAAATGTCTTTGGTGGGAGTTGCATTAAGCGTAACCTTCTCATCGAAGCAGAGGAAATAAATGTTGTCCAGGCCGGCCGCCGAATCGTCAATACCGTAATCAATCGTCCAGGAATATCCGTAGCATACGGGATACTCATACTGTTTGTAACCTTCGTTATATGTCTTAATCAGGAAAGGATTATTACCGATATTCAAAGTCGTAAAATCATTTATAAAAGCCTGTAAAAAGCGAAGGTACTGATTATTTGACAAATCCAGGTTGGCAATGTAATTGTCTGCGCAGTCAAGGTAAGCAAGCTTGGGATTATGCGATACATCCAGAGTGCTTAAGTTGTTGTAGCTGCAGATAAGTTTGTTTAGCTCGGGATTGTGGCTTACGTCCACGCTGTAAGCATCGTTATTCGCACAGTTATAATACTGAAGTCCGGGATTGTGGCTTATGTCTATGCTTCCGAGTCCCGGGTTGTCCCAGATATCAAGTCTCTTCATCTTGGGATTATGAGACACGTCCAGAGATGTAAGCTGATTTCTGAAGGCATCCAGATGTGCAAGATTCGGATTATTGCTAAGATCAAGAGATGTAAGAAGACATGAACCGCATGTTAAATGTTCAAGTTCGGGGTTATGACTTACGTCAAGCACAGGGATGGGATTGGTATTGCATTCGATAAAAGCCATTTTGGGATTGTGGCTTACATCAAGTGCCGTAAGGTTGCAATCGTAGCAGTAAACCCATACAAGTTCGGGGTTCTGTGAAAGATCCAGTGAAGAAATGGGATTGTTCGAACACCATAATCCTCTTAGATCTTTAAGATTCGTAACATCAATGCTGTCGATCTGATTGTCCTTACACCAGAGTCCCTGCAGGTCCTCAAAGTATTCGACGCCTTTTAAAGATCTGACACCCATTCCGTCACAGTAAATGTTGAGTGTCAGTCCGATCTCATTTTCATCAAGAATACCGTTTCCGTCGCGGTCATAATCACTTCCCGAAATGATCGATCTGAATACGGGATCGGGAAAAGTCGAAGCATTGATCGCAACAGGCCGGATCTCAGCATGGACCTTATTCATTCCGCTTCCGAAGGCCATCATTGCGATAACGAGCAGAAATAAAGATGCAGCACCTCCGGCAAAAATCTTAATACCTTTTACAAACTTTGTTCGCATTTTGAATTCTCCTAAAACATAATGAACGGGCAAAAGCCCTGCACCATTATAAATCAAAATCTTATATTCATCCACCTTTTTAATAAGACGTTATTTATATGCTTTACAAAAAACAGGATATACGAAAATGATGTTGGAAACGATAGTCAAATCATGCTATAATCAGTGACGGAAAAGAAAATGCATGATGTCGGGTTATACAGGGAAAAAAGATGA
>CACZOG010000051.1 GCA_902782715.1 uncultured Lachnospiraceae bacterium
AAAAATATCAGGTGCTTACTGGTGCATATGCGTAGCCGTATTTCTGGTAATGGGACTTGGATTTGACAAGTGGGAATTAAGCGGAGTCCTTTTCCCTGTTGCCGGAGTGCTTTTTGTGGCAATTCTGGGAATAGTTAAAATATTTGCAGATGATGACTGATAAAAATCATTCAGCTATATCTGCAGTGATCACGGGTATGACTTTGCACAGATCGTCAAATGCGACTTCAACCTGAAATCCTATTTTTCCTCCGCTGAAGAAGATCTTTTCATGATCTGAAGCGGATGAATCTATGACAGTTTTAAAGAGCTTCTTCATTCCTATGGGAGAACATCCTCCGTGAATGTATCCCGTAAGGGGGAGAAGTTCTTTTGATTTTATCATTTCTATGCTTTTTTCTCCTACGGCTTTCGCCGCAGCTTTAAGATTTAATTCCTTATTGACGGGAACCATGAACACATAATGCTCACCTTTTGATGCTACGGTGACCAGTGTTTTAAAAACTCTCTCGGGCGGTTCGTTCAGGGCTGCCGCAACTTCATCTCCGGCAATGGCAACTTCCGGATCATATGTATATCCTTTGTATTCTATCTTCTTTGATTCCAAAACACGCATTACGTTTGTTTTTGTTTCTTTTCCCATTTCAGACCTCTTTTTATATCAATTTTTATACTGACTTAAAACATGATAGCATCTGCGGGAAAAATATTCAAATGCCGAAATCAAAATAAGCCGGTTTATGGACACGTTTCGGACAAACGCCTAAAATAAGGCATTTTTTGTGAAAAACTTTTGAAAAAATTGTGAAAAATCAAAATTTGATATGGACAAATTTTCAGAATAATGTAATATAAAAAAGCCGACTGACCGGACGGTCGGTCGGGAACAGGAGTTTTTTTATGTCAAAATACAGTGTCAGAAAACCATATACTGTTTTGGTGTCGGTTGTGTTGATCATCGTTCTCGGTGTAGTAAGCGTCATGAGGATGACAACTGACCTTCTTCCCGACATGAACCTTCCTTATGTACTTGTAATTACGGTTTATCCCGGAGGAAGCCCCGAAGAAGTCGAGAGAAACGTTACGGCACCTGTGGAAGCCCAGATGGCGACCACTTCAAATATAAAAACGATCCAGTCCATGTCATACAATAACTACTCACTGGTCATACTTGAGTATGAGCAGAGTTCGAATATGGATTCGATAGTCATAGAGATGCAGCAGAAACTCGATCAGGTGTCGGGTTCTTTTCCTGCGTCCGTACAAAGTCCGATGATCATGCAGCTCGATCCCACCATGCTTCCGGTAATGGTTGCATCTGTTGACGTGGAGGGCATGTCACAGATCGAGGTTTCGGACTATGTTGATCTTACGATCGTTCCTTATCTTGAAAGTGTTGAAGGAGTTGCAAGCGTAAACACAATAGGAAGTGTTGAAGAGAAGATACAGATCACACTCGATGAAGATAAGATAAAGAAGATCAATGATGATGTTATAGAAAACATTCTGGAAGGTTTTGAAGAAGCACAGGGCGAACTCGATGATGCAAAGCAGCAGATCGAGGACGGAGAAAAGGCGCTTAAAGAAGGCCAGGATAAAATGGCCGAACAGATCGCAGACGGTGCGAATCAGATAGTTAACGGTAAGATCCAGGCGTATGTCGGAGAGGCAACGATCGAATCCAATATGGCCATGATGGGCATGATAAAACCCTATCTGGAAAAGGCCGTAAATGCGATGAACGAATACAACAAACTGTCGGCTGAGATCCGTAATAACGATACTCTTATCGCTCAGTATCAGGATCTTCTGGCAACTGCGAGCGATGAGGAGATCTTCACTGCGACCGGAATGACCAGAGAACAGCTTGAGGCTGTTGTTGCGCAGCTTATTCAGTACAGGGACAGCCTTAATCCCGAAAGCGAAGAGATGCAGCAGGCTTTAAAAGAGTTAAGAGATTCGGGTATAGACCTTTCATGGCTCGGTATTGATGCAAATACAAGTGATACACAGTCTTTGTCGGTTCAGCTTACGGAAGCTTTGGCAAAGGTTAATTCAAGCATGGCGACCATGGAAGCGGCAAAGCAGCCTATTGCGGAAGGAAAGGTTACTCTTGACGACGCATATAAAAAACTAAATCAGGGAATCGTAAACGGCATCCTCGAAATGAGCAAGGGTGCTACCGAAATAGCCAACGGAAAAGCAGCTTTGGAACAGGGACAGGCACAGCTTGATTCCGCAAAAGAAGAAGCACTTAAAGCTGCTGATATTTCCAATATCGTTACGGCGGAAATGCTCGGTAATCTTATCATCGCCCAGGATTTTTCAATGCCTGCCGGATATATCACTCAGGGAGCAGATCAGTACATGATCTCCGTCGGTGACAGCGTAAGCACCGTTAAGGATCTGGAAAACATGGTCCTTCTCGATCTTGGAATGGAAGACATTGCACCGATCAAAGTTAAAGATGTTGCTTCGGTGGATGTGATCAACAATGCCGCAGATTCATATTCGAAAATAAACGGAAATCCTGCCGTCATGCTTTCTTTTGAAAAGCAGACAGGCTATTCGACGGGTGATGTTACAGACAGACTTCTGGAGAAATTTGATCAGCTTGAAGAAGAGAATCCGGGACTTAACATGGCTGTCCTTATGAACCAGGGTGTTTATATCGACATCGTTGTAAATTCGGTTTTGCAGAACATGCTGATAGGTGCCGCACTTGCTATCATTATCCTGATCCTTTTCTTAAAAGATTTCAAATCGACATTCATTATTGCATGTTCGATCCCGTTAAGCGTTGTATTTGCTATTGTTTTAATGTATTTTACACATATAACGCTAAATATCATTTCACTTTCGGGTCTGGCGCTTGGAATCGGTATGCTGGTTGATAACTCGATAGTCGTTATCGAGAACATATACCGACTGCGAAAAGAAGGAATGACTATTAAAAAAGCCGCAGTCGAAGGCGCAAGAAGCGTGGGCGGAGCCATCGCATCTTCTACTCTTACGACGGTCTGCGTTTTTGCACCGATCGTTTTCGCACAGGGTATTACGAAACAGATATTTGTTGATATGGCACTGACGGTTACTTATACACTCGGAGCCAG
>CACZOG010000052.1 GCA_902782715.1 uncultured Lachnospiraceae bacterium
ATACGGTCGAATTTCATTCCGTTGGAAGCTTTAAGCAAAACGGTATCGTCCTTTTTGATAAAAGAAGAAAGATTGTCGATCGTTTCATCA
This sequence comes from uncultured Lachnospiraceae bacterium, assembly GCA_902782715.1. GTDB lineage: Bacteria > Bacillota > Clostridia > Lachnospirales > Lachnospiraceae > UBA3766. Next base: position 91 of record CACZOG010000052.1, read on the forward strand.
ACGCTCTGATAATAAATGACTTCTGTATCTTCTTTAACGCCTGCTGCCACCATTGCTTTTTCATACATCTTCTTGGATATCTCTCCGACGCATACAATGGTATTGATCCCTTTTGATACAGCATACTCGCCGATCTCTTCGTGTGACTTTTCTTCATTCTCGCCCTGCTCGTACATATCGCCTAAAATGGCAACGGTCGGAGTAATTGCCTCGGTAAGAAGGTCAAGTGCCGACTTCATGGATTCGGGGCTTGCATTGTAGCAGTCATCTATAATTGTTATACCGTTCTTCTGGATCAGATTGTTTCTTCCTTTAACGGCTTTCATGCAGGATATTCCGAAACTGACCTGTTCGGGTGAAACTTCAAGAATCCTTGCAACGCTGACGGCTGCAAGAGCATCGTTTATCATATGTTTGCCGGGAAGGGGAATACTTACGGAGAACATTCCCTCACCGTTTTCAATGTTACATTCACTTCCCCAAAGGCCCCTGTTGGTAACCTTTACGGGATGCACGTCGTTGTAATCGTTAAGTCCGTATGTGATCGGAGCTTTGCCGTTAACCTCTTTGATCCCTAAAAGTCTTTCGTCATCGCCGCATACGACAACGCTTCCTTCGGGATTCATGTGTTCGAAGATCTCGGTCTTTGCCTTAAATACACCGTCAAGAGAACCGAGTGTCTCAAGATGGCATTCGCTTATATTGGTAATGACACAGATGTCGGGTTTGGCAATGCCTGAAAGAGTGGTCATTTCGCCAAACTCACTGATTCCCATTTCGAGAACTGCGACTTCATTGCTTTCGCTGATATTTAAGATCGAGAGGGGAAGTCCTATAAGATTGTTCTGGTTCTTATCTGTTCTGAAAACACTGTATTTCTGAGCCAGAACGGTTGCGATGAATTCTTTGGTAGTTGTCTTTCCGATGCTTCCGGTAACTCCGACTACCTTGATCTTAAGTTCATCTCTGTAAAAACGTGCGATGTCTTTTAACGCCTCAAGTGTGTTCTCTACGACAACGCATACTCCTTCTTCGCCTTCGGGTACTCTTTCGCACACAACCAGTGCGGCTCCGTTATCAAAAGCCGCTTTGATGTAATCATGTCCGTCTGCCTTCTCGCCCTTAAAAGCAAAGAAGATATTATCCTTCTCAACCTTTCTTGAATCTATGGCAGCGCCCTGAAGTTCTTTTTGTTCAAATCCTTCTGCATTAACCAGAGTACCGTTGCATGCTTTCGCAACATTTTCTACAGTTAAAATCTTCATAAAACCCTCCGGATTATATTTTTACTAAACCTCTTTTTACTTCGTATACTTCTTTAAAGATATCTCTATTATCCACTCGCAGAGTGAAGGGAAATCGTATCCGATGACCGCAGCCTCCTGAGGGATCAGGGAAGTAGGTGTCATGCCGGGAATTGTATTTGCCTCAAGACAGTACTCTTTTTTGTTCTCATCCAAAAGATAATCTATTCTTGCGTATGATTTAAGATGAAGAGCCTTGAACGCTTTCTCTGCACTCTTCTGGATCCTGAAGGTTGTCTCCTCATCAAGATCTGCGGGGCATGTTTCCTTTGTGCTTCCTGCCTGATATTTGTTCTTATAATCATAGAAGCCTTCAAGCGGTTCGATCTCGACTATGGGAAGGGCCTTTCCGTCGATAACGCCGCATGTAAACTCTCTTCCTTTGATATACTGTTCGATAAGAACGTGATTGTCGAGTTCGAAACATTTGTTTATCGCATCATTTGCTTCTTCTTCGTTATCTGCCATGAATACCCCGACGCTTGAGCCTCCGTTGGGTGCTTTGACAACCATCGGGAAACCTATCTTTGCAATTGCCCCGGCTGCCTCGTCTTTCGAATTGATATTTGCGGCAAGCGGAGTCGATACGCCGTTCATGATAAAGAAATCTTTTGTTATCGCCTTATCCATGCAGATCGCGCTGCTTAAATAATCGGTTCCGGTATATTTAACCTGCATTAAGTCAAGCGATGCCTGGATCTTTCCGTCTTCGCCGTTGGCTCCGTGAAGCGCAAGGAAAACAATATCGGCCTTCATGCAGATCTCTCTTACGTTCTTTCCGAAGAAATCCCTGTCATCTCCCTTAAGCTTTCTTATATCATCAAGTCCGGGGTTTACGGCAGCCACTTTTCCTATGCCTTCACTCCAGTCTCTTTTGTCTTCAAAAACTCTTTCGACATCAACATCGTCAATTCCTAAATATACGTCAAGAAGTACCACGTTATGTCCCTTGGATTTAAGCGCTTTGTATACTTCTTTGCCCGATACGAGCGATACATCTCTTTCGGTTGAATTACCGCCTGCAAGTACTGCTATATTCATTTTAAATTATCTCCTTTAAAATACAAAAAACATCCTTAATATTATACATCTTTATTGAAAAACTATGCAATATAAAAAGGTGTCCAACACCTTTATGATGCCCGACACCCGACATTTTCTCCAGTAATGAAAAAGGAAACCGTTTCAAGAACTCTTTTGTTCCTCAAACCGCTTCCTTCATCAACTTTTCTAAATTCATCTCGACACCTCATCGATCCTAAGCACCGAAAATCGACTAATGTCAATTTACAGCATATCGGGGGATAATCTTCATGATCCTTGTCCCCCCTTCTTTGTAAATCTACTTGATTTAAAATTCCTACTTTGATCTCCGATCAATTCCTCCATTTAATCTTCAAATTTCTTGTCACAGAATTCAACAAAAACCGTCACATTTTCATTATTTACTAAGAAAACAAGAAAATTAAATTTTAAATTTCGGAATCAAAATTCAACCTCACCAGCAATCTTAAAACTTTCGATTCCAAAGGAAAACTGTTTCTTTTCTTTTGTTGATATTAATATATCACAGCCAAAATAAATTAAAAGGGGTTTTTCATCAACTAATAATATATGTGCACGAACAAAAAAATATTTTTTATTCATACATATTGCATTGATGAAAAACCCTTATTTTAGCCTGTTTTACGCCCTAAATGGACAGATTGCAGACAAATCAGATTCTGTTGTAATTGATGAGACAGCCCTTAAGGATGATCTGTCTTTCTTCATCCGTAAGTTCGCCTATCTTCATCTCAAATTTATTAAGTGCATTGTCTTTTACAACATATGCATCGATGGTTTCCTTCTTATCGATGATGCTCTGCTTAATGCCGGGCAGGAAGATGTAATCAAGGTTCTTGAAAGGAAGATCACCCTTTTCGATTATAAAAGGAATCATACCCCAGTTGATAAGGTTGGAACGATATCTCTTGGTTGCATATTCGTTTGCGATGTTTGCCCATCCGCCAAGTACCTTCTGGCAGCTTGCAGCCTGTTCTCTTGCTGAACCGTCGCCGGGTTTAACCGCAAAGATCGTGGAACCTACACCGAGGTTCTCATGGCATACATCGGTAAATGTCTTCTTTACAACGCCCATTACTTCGCCCACTTCGGGAACAGCCTCTCCTGCACACTTGCCTTCTTCAAGAGCTTTCTGTGCAGCCTGAACAGCTTTGGCTCTTCCAACGTACTCGGGATCTTTTCTTGAAAGTGCAAATTCCGCAAGTCCCAGAGGATTTGAACGGTAGGATGAAGTTTCGCCCGAAGGAATGAGTTCGTCGGTTGTCGTAACGGGATCGTGGATCTCGGATACAACCTTTAAAAGAAGGTTCTCGGGAAGTGCAGACATCTTGGGCCAGTCCTTAATGTTGGGACCGAACTGGATCTCCTGGTCGGGATCTGCAACACCCTTTGAATCAAATACACGGTTATCATATATCGCTTTATCAAAGAAATACCTGTATTCGCCGAAATTAACGTCCACATCGGTAGCGGCCGTAAGAACACCCTTATTTGCAGCCGTAGCGGCAATGGAACGTGCATCCATAAGCGCAACGGATGAGATCTGGCCGTTCTGAAGTTTGGAACCTTCTCTGTTAGGGAAGTTTCTTGTTGAATGACGGATACTGAATGCATTGTTTGCGGGTGTATCGCCTGCACCGAAGCAGGGTCCGCAGAATGCAGTCTTAAGAACGGCACCTGTCTGCATGAGTTTTGCTGCGCAGCCGTTCTTAATGATCTCCATATAAACGGGCATTGAAGCAGGATAAACGCTTAATGTGAAAGCATCGTTTCCGATATACTTTCCGTCAAGAATGTCAGCTGCAGCACAGATGTTTTCGAATCCGCCGCCGGCACAGCCTGCGATGATTCCCTGCTCAACCATGAGCTTTCCGTTTTTAACTTTATTCTTAAGTGAATATTCTACCGCACCGTCAAGAGAAACCATTGCTCTCTTTTCAACGTCATCGAGAATATCCATGAGATTCTCATTAAGTTCTTCGATAGTGTATGTGTTGCTCGGATGGAAAGGCATTGCGATCATGGGCCTGATCGTTGAAAGATCGATCTTGATCATGCCGTCATAGTAAGCAACATCTGCAGGATTAAGTTCTGCATAGTCTTCGGGACGTTTGTGGATCTCGAAGAAATCCTTGATCTTATCATCGGTACGCCAGATTGACGAAAGACATGTAGTCTCTGTTGTCATTACATCGATACCGATTCTGAAATCTGCGGAAAGGCTTGATACGCCGGGTCCGACAAATTCCATTACCTTATTCTTAACATAGCCTTTTTCAAATACTGCACCGATGATTGCGAGTGCAACGTCCTGAGGTCCTACACCTTTTACGGGAGCGCCTTCTAAATATACGCCGACAACACCGGGCATATTGATATCGTATGTCTGGTTTAAAAGCTGCTTAACAAGTTCGGGACCGCCTTCACCCATTGCCATGGTACCGAGTGCACCGTAACGTGTATGTGAGTCGGAACCTAAGATCATTCTGCCGCATCCTGCAAGCATTTCTCTTGCAAACTGATGGATCACGGCCTGATGAGGGGGTACGTAAACTCCGCCGTATTTCTTCGCACATGTAAGTCCAAACATGTGGTCGTCTTCATTTATTGTTCCGCCTACCGCACAAAGAGAGTTGTGGCAGTTGGTCAAAACATAAGGCATTGGGAATTTCTCAAGTCCCGATGCCCTTGCTGTCTGGATTATTCCTACGAAAGTAATGTCATGGGACGTTAACTTGTCAAATCTTATTTTAAGCTTATCCATATTTCCGGAAGTATTATGCTTCTTTAAAATACCGTAAGCTATGGTCCCTTCTTTCGCTTCTTCTTTAGTGATGTCTTTTCCCGTAAAGCTTTTAACCTCACTTAATGCTTCGGGTGAGTCTTTAACGAGTTTATCCCCACCTACAAGATAAGCCCCGCTTTCAAACAACTCTATCATTCTTGTTTATCTCCTTTGGTTTATTTGTTCGCATCAATATAATTGTCAACGGCATCTTCCGCATCGTTTCCTATATTTCTTAATATAAAAACGAGAATATAGTATACCGGAATGATCACAAACACGATCCATCCGGGATGCCAGAGTCCCATTGCAAATCCGAGCGTAAGAAATACAAGCAGGCAGAGAAAAGGGAAAATAAGCAGCGTCATCTTCTCCGCTTTCGTAAATCCTCTTTTCTTACCGTTATTCGCGTGGGATCTTTTCTCTCCGTAAGTGCCTTTCTCGGCATTGTACTCCGGAGTTTCCACATCATTGTAGATCATTTCATCCATGGTCATTTCATAGACCTTTGACAGACCGATCAGTTCAGATGCGGACGGAACTATGCTTCCGTCTTCCCAGCCGTTGATGGTATCGATATCTTTTTCACACTTTTCAGCGAGTTCTTCAACCGAAAGACCTTTGTTCTCCCTGACGTCCCTCAGTTTCTTCGAAATATCCATACAAACTCCCCCATTTTCACATTCTGTTATATTTTCACACAATCTGTGTTAGTTGTCAAATTTACGGCTTTTTTTCTTTCTTTAATATAATGAAAATAAATAAAAAAGGAAGTGCATCTGCACTTCCTTTTTATAAACCTTACGGTTAAATACTAGTTTGTGATAACAAGTTCTGTTTCCTTGTCGAATACGTGGATCTTCTCTACGTCAAGAGCGAACTTGATTGTATCGCCGGGTCTTGCTGTAGTTCTGGGATCTACTCTTGCTGTCATAGGGAACATCTCAAGA
>CACZOG010000053.1 GCA_902782715.1 uncultured Lachnospiraceae bacterium
AGCATTTATCTTTCCTCACTGTCTTTTTAACGATTATACTTAGCCACTGCTATAATAAGCAGCACTATTCCCGACACCAGTCCAATCGACATCGGGATTAACGCGAAAGCAGACTGTAGTAATCCTGCGCTTATTCCGGATAATCCAAAGCCAAGACCGATAACAAGCATTCCGATGCCGAAAATCCTGCAATATGCCTGTTTGTTTTCTTCGCTGACTTTGTCACAGTGATGACTGATTATCAGATTCATTTTCTGTTTTATCCAAATCAGACATCCAAGTACAATAAACAAGCAGCTCAACAGTGCAAAAAGCGCACCTATAAAAATGAACCAAATAAAATCACTCATCTCTGTCTCCTTTAATTCTCTTTAAGTTCCACAAGTATCCAGTCATCGGAAATCAGTTCATATTCATTTCCGCAATACGGACAGAATTTGTTCTTTGTAGCATCAAAACTCGATCCGCATGTCGGGCAGGAAATTCTCGTCATGGAGAAGTTCATGTTTATGGGAATGTCGGTACGTCTTTTAAACGCAGCCGTGAAATTCTTATGTTTAAAATATACTTTATTATCCTGCGCATACAGCACATCAAAAAACGCCTTGGTAACTACCGTCACATAACCGTCCTTCTCGGAAAACTTCACAATGCCCAGTGCAGCGCCGTAATTCATGTCGATTATGTCTTTCATTTTACTATCCAAAGCTTCGCCTTCATAAAACAGTAATTCGCGCTCGTCTTTGGAATACACGGCAGTCTTAATAAGCGATATCGCCTTGCTTGTAAAATACTCAAAAGAAAATTCGGGACTGACTTTCTTCATTCTGTTCTCGAATTTCATTCTGGAACCTATTGTTCCGCCTTTCCCCGATGACGAAGATGACGCAATAAAAAACATCCTGAATACCAGGAAAAACGTGTATCCGACATACCCGATCACTACGCCCAGGATAGCTACTGCAAACATGCCCAGGATCTGATTGATAAATCCGTTTTTTATAATATACCAGGGCATAAACATACGCCAATTGAATATAAAATATAGGAATTCATGCAGTATGGCTACGATGATCGTGGATATTAGGATTCCGTTTTTACCCTCCGAACCCGCAAGACCGATGTCATCGATAAAATAGTACGAGGTGATCTTGGGAAACAGATCATCCATTTTATATTTCGTATTGCAGTGAGGACATCCCTCGGTAAGCTCGGCTATCTTCGAAACATTTCCGCAGTTCGGGCAGCTGACAAGCTCATTATCGGGATGTGAATCTGTCAGAACATCCGTAATCGTTTCATAAATAATGGTTTTACGATTATCCTTATAACATTTTCTGCCATTATTCTTTACGGTTCTTTTTACTCCGCACTGGTGAGAACAGACTAAGCTCTCATAGTGTTTATCCTTCCAGGTACTGCCGACAATGAAATCGTTTCTGGTCTCATCTCTCGAATAGATCTCATAATCCATCGTGAGACCTTTTTCCTTAATTCTTTCATGCTGAAGTTTAAGGATATATGATATATCATTGTCCGCAAAAGATATGTCTTCTCCGTTACAAACAGAGGCTCCCAGCGATGACTGAAAAGCCTTCATTTTTCGATTATATGAATCTTTTGCTTTCTGAATATTGAAAAAACTGTATCCCACTTTTTATCCCTTAATTTTCACCTGTTTTCGTTTCTAATCACGTAACAGAGAAAATCCATACTCATTATCTGCCGGAATAACGGTAAACTCAAACGTGCCTTCTTCTTCGCTCTCATAATCGTTCATAACCAGTACTTTAACGACAGTTTTATCTTCCTGCCTGTCTACCGAATCAATAACCATATATGTTCCGTAGCCTGCCGAATTGAGGCCATAGCAGTATCCGTCATCATCACAGTAAACACACATTTCACCCCCGGTATCTTCGCCGGAATTAAATGTTCTTTCCACTCCAAGTACGTCCTTGTAAAAACTCTCGATCTTCTGAGTCGGAACTCTAATGTTCGTAGTACGTTCATAACCTTCTTTATCAGTGAACGTTTTGTTATCAATGATCTCACCAAGGTATGAAGCCACAAAATAATCGATCATGCCATAGGGCTGAGACTCTCCTCCCGCATCGATTATCATTCCGATAAGCTTGAACAGTTCTTCTTCGTCATCATCACTTTCACTGTACCTTATGTATATATCCTCTATACTGTAGCCGTCGAAACAGCTGTAAGGATTTTCTTTTAAGGTAATGAGTACTTTTTCGGTTTTTTCTTTTACATCCAGTTCTCCGTCATCATTAATATATTTGTATTGTGTTTTGATGACCGAATCAACCCAATATGAATCCTCCTGCTTGGTGACCAAATAAGAATCCATATATGTGTAATTAAAAGGACTTGAACTCTTACTCCTGTCAATGAGTACGTCCTCGTCCATATTAAAATACAGTCTTTCTCCGGTTAAAGAAAACTGAATGTACTCCGCTTCTTCTTTGGTGATCACGGATTTCGATTCGATATACTTGGGGCCGTACCACGAATTAAGAAGGAAACGGTCTATGAATATTTCTTCCCATTCCGGTTCATACGCATCAGTCTTCTTCCAGTTCTTTGTGGAAGCAAACATCTCAACTATAGCACCCTTTAAATCATCACTTAGTTCAAACTCTTCCGAAGAATACGAATACGGTTTAACACCCAGTTTTTCAAAATCAAATCCGAATTCATTATCCGCAGTGTTCTTATCCTCTTCGGTATCTACCTCATCTTCGGCAACAGTTTTAATATTCTCCTCTTCTTCTTTTCCGGCTACTGTTTCTGCCTCAGGTAAATTCTCGATTGCAGGATCATTATCTACGGGTTCTTTTCTTACGAGTGAACAGGATGACAATAATGTTACGGTTAAAATCAGTAAAGCAATCAGGTTGAATTTTTTCATAATCATATAATAACATAACACGATAAATTCATAAAAGAAAAAGATGCCTTATAAAAGGCACCCTTTTCAGTCATCTTTAGAGCAGATTCCCAATAGCGCTTTCATAGTCCTCATCAATCAGAATGACCTGTTCACCGGCTTGACTAAATCCGTTTCTAATTTTTTTGTTATCGTCTATAAGCCATTCCATAGTACAGTCTGAATCATCTAATCTTTTCTCAATATCACATCCATGTTTCACAATCTCATCGAAATGTGACGAGATATACTTTTCCGACATTGAAAGACATATAAACCTAATGTTTGATTGATATGATGTATCAAAGTCTTTTCGCCATTCAAATGGTATGTAGCAACCTTCAACAATAAGGTTTTGATGATTCTC
>CACZOG010000054.1 GCA_902782715.1 uncultured Lachnospiraceae bacterium
GAATGCATTTACACGGTAACGTCCGAGGTTGGTAACTGCGAATGACATATCGAGTTCACCTCTCTCTTCGAACATCTGCTTCTGATGATCCGTCATGATCTGTCCGACAATATCTAATGTGTCCTCGGGCTTAAGAACAGGAAAATCCATGTTTAAAAGATGTCCGTTAACACGCATCTTGGGAGGAAGACCTGCTGTCAAATGAATATCTGACGCTCTTGAGTCCATAGCCACCTGTAATACTTCTTCAATTCTTACCATACTTAATGTCCCCTTTTCGTAACATTATAATTGATTATGATCACGATAGCACCGCGACCATATTATTATACCTTTTTATTAGCAATCTTTCAACCCATAAAAAGCCATCAACGCTAAACATTTCATAAATAATTTGCAAAAATATTGATAATCTCAAATAAAATCTTTCCAAACATAGTTGGCAAGGTCACGGCCTTTTTCCGTTAAGCTCACAAAGCCCTGCTCGTCTTTTAAAAGTCCTTCTTTTATATGTTCATTTATGATATCACCATATGATCCATATACATCTTTTCCAAACGTATCATAAAAATCCCGTTTCGAAATTCCGCGATTCATTCGAAGTCCGACAATCATATATTCAGACATAGTATCCTCTTCGCTAAGAATTATGTTCTCGGAATAAAAAGGATTATAAATATCAAAATCTGTAAATTTTTTTATCAACTCCGAATCATAATTAACAATATTTATATAATCCCTGACACTGTTTGTATTTTTGAGTCTTAATTCTTTAAAATCGTTAAACTTTAAAAGTGATGCGGCCGAAACTCCGAATCCGAGATACTCATCTCTTACCCAGTATTTGATATTATGCTTGCACACATAACCTTTTTTTGAATAATTGGAGATCTCGTACTGAGTGTATTCATCTCCTAAAATATCGGGAATGATATGAACCATTTCTCTTTCATCATCTTCATCCGCGAGATTTAATTCCATATCGTAAAAAGGAGTTCCCTCTTCTATTATCAGACTGTATACGGAAATATGTTCGGGGTTTAAGTCGCAAACATTCTTAAGACTCTTCTTAAAAGATTCAACTGTCTGATCCGGGATCGCACTCATCAGGTCAACATTAATATTTTCGAACCCGGCTTTTCTTGCCAGTTTAAAACTTTCAAGGAATTCTTCATAAGTATGTATTCTTCCGAGGATCTTTAATTCATCATTATCTGTACTCTGTAATCCGAAACTTATTCGATCGATACCGAATTTACGATAATTGATCAGTTTATCTTCATCAACGGTTCCCGGATTGCATTCGATACTGATCTCAGCTTTATCTGAGACAGAATAAAAAGAACGAAGAGCTTCAAGAATCCTGCCGATATATTCGTACGGCAAAATACTCGGAGTCCCTCCGCCTATAAAAACAGTGTCAATTATATAATCTTTAAAAAATTCAGATTTTATTTCTATTTCTTTGCAAAGCGCATCGACATACAAAGCTTTTATCTCATCAGAAAAAGAACCGGAATTAAAATCACAGTAATTGCATTTCTTTACGCAAAACGGAATATGAATATAAATACCCAATTCTTTTTCCATAAAAGATCTTCCTTTTCTGTCGGTCTGCAGGATATATGAAATATTTTACTTCTTGTCATCAAGCTTGAGTACGGACATAAATGCAGCCTGAGGAATCTCCACATTACCTATCTGTCGCATACGCTTCTTTCCTTCTTTCTGTTTCTCAAGAAGTTTCTTCTTACGTGTGATATCACCGCCGTAACATTTTGCAAGAACGTCTTTACGCATTGCTTTTACGGTCTCTCTTGCGATGATCTTGCCGCCTACTGCGGCCTGAATAGGGATCTCAAAGAGGTGTCTCGGAATCTCATCTTTTAATTTCTCGCACATCTTACGGCCTCTCTCGTATGCCGTATCTTTGTGTACGATAAAAGAAAGAGCATCAACTTCTTCATGATTAACAAGAATATCAAGTTTAACCAGTTCTGAACGTTCATAATCTTTAAGATCATAATCAAAAGAAGCATATCCCTTGGATCTGCTCTTAAGAGCATCAAAGAAATCATAAATGATCTCGTTAAGAGGCAGTTCATATTTTAAAAGAGCTCTTGTCTCTTCCATATATTCCATGCCGAGATATCTGCCTCTTCTCTCCTGGCAGAGTTCCATAATCGAACCTATGAACTCTGTTGTAACCATGATCTCAGCCGAAACTATGGGTTCTTCCATATATTCTATAAGTGAAGGATCTGGAAGATTTGAAGGATTGGTAAGTTCGATCATCTCTCCAGCGGTCGTATGAACGTGATATACAACACCCGGAGCCGTTGTTACAAGATCGAGATTATATTCTCTTTCAAGTCTTTCCTGAATGATCTCCAAATGTAAAAGGCCAAGGAAACCGCATCTGAAACCAAAGCCCAAAGCTATGGAAGTTTCGGGTTCGTAATTAAGAGAAGCATCATTTAACTGAAGTTTTTCCAAAGCATCTCTTAAATCGGGATACTTTGCACCGTCTGAAGGATATACTCCGCAGTAAACCATCGAATGAACTTTCTTATATCCGGGACAGGGTTCTTTGCAGGGATTCTTTGCTTCTGTAACGGTATCGCCAACAGCAGTATCTCTTACATTTTTAATAGAAGCCGTAAAATAACCAACCATTCCTGCTGTAAGTTCATCACAGGGGAAGAACTGACCTGCACCGAATGTTCCTACTTCAACAACCTCGCATGTGGCTTTGGTTGCCATCATAAGAACATTGCTGCCTTTAGAAATACGTCCGTCCATAAGACGACAGAAAACTATAACTCCCTTATACGAATCATATATAGAATCAAAGATAAGCGCTTTTAAAGGTGCATTAACATCGCCCTTGGGTGCGGGAATCTTATGTACGATAGCTTCCAAAACTTCATCGATACCGATTCCGTTCTTCGCGGAGATCAAAGGAGCATCCTGAGCTTCAATTCCGATAACGTCTTCTATCTCATCAATAACTCTTTTGGGATCGGCCGAAGGAAGATCGATCTTATTTATTACGGGAAAAACATCAAGATCATGATCGAGTGCAAGATAAACATTCGCAAGAGTCTGTGCTTCGATACCCTGTGCTGCATCAACAACAAGAATAGCTCCGTCGCAGGCAGCCAAAGATCTGCTGACCTCATAGTTAAAGTCAACATGACCGGGAGTATCGATCAGGTTAAATATATATTCTTCTCCATCCTTGGCTTTATAGACGTTTCTTACCGCCTGGGATTTGATAGTGATACCACGCTCACGCTCAAGGTCCATATTGTCAAGAACCTGAGCCTGCATCTCTCTGCTCGTCAAAAGACCCGTGCTCTCGATGATCCTGTCAGCAAGGGTGGATTTACCGTGATCGATATGTGCTACTATACAAAAATTTCTGATTTTGCTCTGATCTGTCATGTTAACTCCGTATAAAATAAAAACTCTTCCACATGACGGTATGGAAGAGTTTATCATTCCTTAAAACAAATAATTAGTTAAGTTTATTTACAGCAAGTGTTAAACGGGAAACTTTTCTTGAAGCGTAGTTCTTGTGATATACGCCTTTTGTAGTAGCCTTATCGATAACACTGATAGCATTTGTCAATGCTGCTTTAGCTGCTTCCTTATCGTTGGCATCAATAGCTGCATATACTTTCTTAACAGCAGTCTTAACACCTGAACGGATAGCTTTATTTCTTTCTGCGTTTCTTTCGGAAACTTCGATTCTCTTCTTTGCAGATTTGATATTAGCCAAGACCTGTACCTCCATTTAATAATTCTTGAACATTAAAGCCGGACACGGACGATTTAATGTATACATACATTGTTATATTATGCGCAATTTCAAATTTTTGTCAATAAAAATTTATTAAAGAGTCACTCCTCTTTTTCTTTTGGCAGGGGACTCAAGGGGTTCCGTCATCTCAGCCGCTTCCTTAGCGTCTAACATTACGCTGATTGGCGGCTGAACCATATCCTCCTCGGATTCCGCCTTTTTCTTCTTGGTGCTCTTTCGAGGTTTCTTAGCCTTGGGCTTATCTTCTTCAACAGGAATAACTTCACCGTTTCTGATAACGGCAATAACTTTTTCCTTATCTGAGAAGATCTTATCCCTCTTCTCCTCTTTCTTCTTAACTTCGGGAACTTCATCAAGACCGCGGGTAATCTTTGTGGTCTTAATTACTCTTGCGTTCTTGAATACGATCGAAGTATCGATTTCTTTCTTAAGATAATCCTGTTTTACAACCGGAGTTGTCTTCTCGGGCGAAGGATTAATGGACTGAATCTTACGCTCAACAGGTTTTTCAGTCTCATTGGATGAAACGTCTTCAACAGGTTCCGGAGTCGAAACCGAAACAACCTTCGAAAGAATGGGAATATCCAAAGTCTGAGAACGACGTTCGGGTTCCTGTTTTAATACAGGTCTTTCTTCACGAACGATCCTGTTATTTTCTTCAGGCGCGATTCTCTTTGTCTCTTCGTAAACGATGCCCTTAGTTTCTTCCGGAACGATTCTGCTTGTTTCTTCGGAAACTGTTCTGTTGATTTCTTCCTGTCTCTGTGAAGCATCATCACCGTCGTGATGATAAGAGATATTATTCTTAAGATTAATTAATGTCTGTTCTCTTGAAGAGAAATCAAAATGTGTTCCCGATTCCTTGATGATTTTAAATGAGCCGGATTCAGTACGCTTTTCATTCTCTTTTGTTTCATGATTGAAATAAGGTGATTCGGACTTGATTATTCCGCCTGCAGGTCTTCTGGTGGATTCATATTCTTTGCCGCCGTCAAGATCGTCAAGCATATGATCCATAACACCCTTCTTACCGATCGAACTTACAGCGAAATTATCTCCGTAAAGATCATTCGAAACAGAACCGCTTCTTGATATCCTCTCACTCTCTTCAGACTTCTGAATCGATGAGAAATCATGATATCTGTTCGAACCGCCCTTAACGATCGCTCTGCTGGCTGCCTGTTCATCTATACTTGAAAGTGAATCGTCTTCTTCCTGAACAGATTCTGAAACAGGTGTTTCTTCTACGGCTTGTGAAACAGGTGTTTCTGCCTTAACGAATTCGTCATATCCACGTTCAAGTTCATCGTAATCATCATAAACATCACTTGTCTGAGAAGGTGTTTCTTTCTCGGGTTCAGCTTCGGCAATCACTTCATCAGCTTGTTCATATGTTTCATATACAGGTTCTTCAACCGAATACTCTTCATATTTTTCTTCTTGAGCATATGCGGTCTCAGGTTCGGCATATTCTTCATATGTTTCAGCTTCGGATGCGGTATTCTCTTCGACAGCTTCTTCCGTTTCTGCAGTTACGGATTCTTCTTCCACAGGTGCCTGTGTATAGATATAGTCATAGCTGTTGGCGATCTTCATGGACTGAGATTCCTCAGCCTCTTCATTTGCAGGAATTTCTTCTTTAGCTGCAGGTTCTTCATATGATTCGAATGAAGGCTCTTCAGCAGCCGCATATTCTTCAGTAATTTCTTCTGATACAGTTTCTTCTGTTTCTTCTAAAACAGTTTCTTTTGCAGTCACATATTCAGGTTCTTCTACAGTTTCATATACAGGCTCTTCGACTGCCGCAGACTCTTCTGTGATCTCTTCAGATACGGATTCTTCCGCTTCTTCTAAAACAGTTTCTTCTGAAGTTTCATATTCGGGTTCTTCTGAAGTTTCATATACAGGCTCTTCGGCTGCAGCATACTCTTCCTTGACTTCTTCAAATACAGGCTCTTCTATAGCCTCGGCAGTTAATTCTTCAGGCTCGTTTTCAACAGTTTCGAATACGGGTTCTTCTACTGCTGCGGATTCTTCTTTAACCTCTTCGAATACGGGTTCTTCAACTGTTGCAGATTCTGTATTAACTTCTTCCGATACAGGGTCTTCTACAATTTTAAATATAGTTTTTTCAGAAGATTCACCGGCAGGAGCTGTAGGTTTGGGAACTCTGGGTTCTTCAATCGATTCGAATACAGGATCTTCCGATACTCTGAAGACAGTCTTCTTGGGAGCTTCTGTTTCCTGAACAGCCGCTTCACCTTCAGGCTCAGGCTCTTTGCTCACAAAAGGAACACTGTCCGCAATCTTTTTGAATGCAGATTTAAATACATTTTTAATATTGGATTCTTTATCCAGTTTCTCGGGCGAGAATTCATCCTCTTGTTCGTGAACAAACTCAGATCTGTCACTGTAAGTCTTGGCAGGAGCTTCTTCCTTAAATTTGCTTGCCTTAACAAACTGAATAACTTCAGCTCCTTCTTCTGCAGAGCTGTCTATAAGTTTCTCATGAGGATTTGCTATCCTTTCATCAATGCCCTCGTTAAACGTAGTAGCTTTCGAGAAAGAAACAGGTGAATCGTCATCGGAATTCTCATGGATTTTTTCTTTTGTGATAACATTTTCAACGCTTACATAATCGGGCGAATCTTTGTCAAGTCCCTTGAAACTTGATACTGTAGCAAAAGCAAAAGGTTTTGCTTCGACATGTGTTTTTTCTTCTGCTTTATATCTCTCTTCATTACCGATAGAGCCAAGAGATTTACGTGAAAATGCAGTCTTGGGACTGATGATCTCGTTTGCTTCTTTTTGAGAAATGCTGTCTTCCATAACTTTCTCAACACGATTTGCATCAGCCTTGGATACAGCTTCATAATCAACGCTTAATGCGATGGTTTCCTGTACTGTCTCGGCATTCTTCTTTTCTTCTTCAGCCGCAAACAGATCGTCCTGGGACATTGAAGCATAATCGGGTTCTTCTGCCACAGGCTCTTCTGTTTCAACAGGTTCTTCTGCAACAGGAGCCTCCTCGTAAACGGGCTCTGCAACCGGTTCTGCTTCATAAACAGGTTCTTCAAATATCGGCTCTTCTGCAGGTGCAGCTTCATAAACAGGCTCTTCCGGTACAGGCTCTGCAACCGGTTCTGCTTCATAAACAGGTTCTTCCGATACGGGCTCTTCTACAGGCACAGTTTCTTCATATGCAGGCTCGGAAACAGGTTCGGAAACATATAAGGGTTCTTCATATACAGGTTCCGTTACCGTTTCGACTGCTGTTTCAGCTAAAACTGCGGCTGCAGTTTCAACAGAAGGAGCAATGACGGTTGCTTCTGCAACAGGTTCAGCAACTGCTTCAACTGCAGGTGCAGCAACACTTTCAACTGCAGGTTCTGCGGCTTCATAAACAGGAACAGGTTCGGGAATGTTCTCTGCAACAGGAGCCTTAGGTGCTGTACGTACTGAAGGAACAGGCATTCCGGGTCTGGGAACTTTAACGGACGCAACGTTCTTTGATACGTATTCAGCCGTAGGCGAATAACCCGGAGTTTTCAAAACCTTGCTCTGGGTATCGTTATCTATCTCATTATTAACTTCAGCTACGGGAACATTCTCTTCTTCCGAAATAGGGATCGTTCTTTCAGGTCTTGCTGCGATAACAACGGAATTATCAAGGAATACAGGTTCAGCATTGGGAACCGCTTTCTTGATAGGTGTCATCATCGGACGACGCATTCTTCTGGGCGGAACATATTCGGCCTCTTCTTTATTCTCCGAATTGATCTGCTTCTGAATGGGTCTTGCATTTCCTCTGTATTCACCCTCACCCGAAAGAAGTGCGGAATTGTAAGATTTGTCGTCCGCATCATCTTCTTTGTCGTTAACATTCCAGATATTGTCTTTGGTTCTTACATATCCGAGAATATTTTTAACGGCTTCGAAAGAAGTCTTCATGGATTCATCGATATTGCTGAATCTGTGCTGACCGTTTCTTCCTACGCAGTAAAGATTATCAAATCTGTTAAGGAAATTCTTGATAAGTTCAAGATTCTCGATACCTTCATAATATGCAGGGAAAGCCTTGCTGTATTTAACTTTGTTAAATCCGACAATGCTGTTCTCCGTTCTTATGATACCGAGTTTCATAAGATCGCTCTCTACAGTCTTCTGCCAGTCACGATTATTCATCGACCAGTAGTAATCACCCTCATTACAGTAATAATTGAGTCCGAGATAATAATGGTCGTTGTTTCTTACCATATAAGGCGAGAAGTTATTGTATACCTGGATTCTGGAAACTTTAACATTAAGATTGTTGATATAGATAAAAGAATCCGGAATTATATTGTCGAGTGTTTTGTACTCGTCGGAATCATTCTTCCATACCATGTCGGTAAGTTCAACAAGAACACTTACAAGACCTCTGTAGGAAAGAGTCTCCGCAACGAGCTTGACATTGTAATCAACATTATCCATTCCCATGATTAGATCTCTGATGGGCATGGAAGAAATAAGGTAATCACATCTTACAACGAACTCATCGCCGTCAGCCGAACACTTAACGCTCGTGATGCGATTCTGATTTGTTGTGATCGATGTTACCTTGCAGTTCTTATGGATGCTTCCGCCCATCTCGATAAAACGATCCGCAGCGGTCTCCCACATCTGATATGCGCCGTATTTGGGATAATAATATCTTGCAGCCGAAGTAGCGTTTGCTTTCTCGTAATCTTTTACGTTCTTCTCCATTGTTACACAGGGAGCGATCGTATTCTTTTCGGAAATGGCACCCCATTCGTTGCCCATCTGAGAAGGCTTCTTGCCCCATACTTTTTCAAGGTATTCTTCAAGGAACATGCTGTAAAGCTGTTTGCCGATACGCTTGATGTAGTAATCTTCGAGTGAATTCTCTTTATGCTTGAATACGTTTCCGCCGATCTGGGAAAAGCCTGATTTTATGGAAGTGGCAAAACCGATATTCTTAACGTTCTCTTTATTGAATCTGATAGGGGTTTCATAGAATTTGGTATCTTTGTAAAAACGTGTGATCCTTTCTCGCGACAAAAGAACATCCTCAATCTCGGAAGGATCGGGACCGCCGTTTGATATCTTGCAATATCTGTCCAGTATTAAATCGTCTTTTGACGGAACTCCCTGAGAAGGAAGAATTGAATTCCAGAATCTTTTGACAGCAGCATTGTTGGAAATAAACATATGACCGCCTGCATCCAAAACATTTTCCTCGTTTTCATGTCTCGCACAAAGACCGCCGACTACAGAAGATTCCTCAACTATAGTGACTTCATACTCGGAAGATTTGGATAATAAATCGTAACCCGCGGTAAGTCCCGCAGGTCCGGCACCGATGATTATAACTTTTTTCATACCGGAGTAACCCCTTTACAACAATTTTTTACCTTAATCGATCTATTTGTTTCTTATCTCGTCAATCATCTGCTCGATAAGCATTTTCTTTATAAATACATCATAGCTCATGAGACTTATCATCATGAAAAGTCTCAGATAATCCCCGTCTTCTCCCTCAATATCGCCAAACGTTTCGCCGCTGGCTTTGTATATATCCATAATGTTCTCACGAAGATGATCCATTCTCTCTTCGCCGACATTTAAAATCTTATCATACAGATCGTCATATTTAACAGCACCTTCACCGTTGAAATACTTATCGGTAATAGGCTCCAAAAGAGTTCTTACATCGTTAATGGAAAGAAAATTCTTGAAGTAAAATATGAAGATCAGAGTTTCCATATGTTCTTTGGAATATTTCTTTTTTACAGGCGGAGGAAGCAGATCGTTCTTGGCGTAATTGTTGATCATCGTCTTGGTGATTATCCTCTCATCGCCATCCTCCGAATTTCTTCTGGTGTAGTTTAATTTTTCATCGAGAAAAGAAAGAACCTGATCCATGTAAAGGTCGATATTGGGGATGTCTGCACTCTTGATATTGAGTATCGCATCCATATCTCCCAGGATGGAATTAAGCACCTCGTCAAAAGACCTGTGAACCTTTTCTTCTTCCCCTTTTTTCTTCGTGCCCATATAACCTACCGATTTACTGTAAATCGTCTATTTATCGCATATTGATACCTATTGTCAATTATAATAATAAAAGAAATAAAAGTAAAGAAAATCAATACAAATAAATGACAAATAAGCACGAAACAAAAAGGAATATTTGTATACAAGGATTCAGACACATTATATTGATTTTACGATTGAATATATTGATTTCTTGTGATATACTTTACTAAATTCACTTTAAAAATGTAAAGTTTTAAAGTTTTTAAGTGTTAAAGTTTGGAGGTGTCTTATGAACCCTAAGTTGAAAACAGAAGCAATGGACTCATTATTCGATGCGATTCTCTGCCTTGAAAGCAAAGAAGACTGCTATACATTTTTTGAAGATCTTTGTACAATAAACGAACTGCTCTCACTCTCTCAGCGTTTTGAAGTTGCAACAATGTTGAGAGATAAGAAAACATACATGGAAATCGTAGAAAAAACAGGCGCATCCACCGCAACCATAAGCAGGGTTAACCGCTCTCTTAACTACGGATGCGACGGATACGAAACCATTTTTAACAGACTTGCAGAAAAAAAGAAATAATTAACCTGATATTTCTATCATGTCAAAAGGATTGATATAGGTGTTCTCGTATAAAATATGATATGCGAGAACGCCTTTATTTTTTGAAACTTCGTAGATCATCTGACCTTTAAGGACTTCGTCGCCCTGGTTAACCTTGGGTTCTTCATCGTAACGATAAAAAGTCGTATAACCGTTCTGATGATCGATCTTAACGATAAATCCGTAGAGATCGTCTTCTCCCACATATGATACGATACCATTTCCCGAAGCGATTATTTTAGAATCTTTGGCAACCGAGATCTCAAGTGTATACGGATTCATTAAAGAGCTTTCAAAAGATCCGTTTGAATCTTCTGCGCCATTGACTTCATAGATCATCTTGTTGTTTTCTACGGATTCGGGATCCGTAATGATCTCAGCCCGTCCGCTTACCGGGATTCCGACAGGATTTTTCTTTGCTTCTTCTATGGATTTGTTTTCGTTTTCTATTGATACATGCTCCGCTAAAAGAGCCACTTTCTGCTGAAGATTCGTTATCTCTGTTTCATATTCTTTGTTCTGTGTCGCAGTCGTATCTTTTAACTCTGAAAAGTCTCCGGATATCCTTACGACAGCCACTACCAAAACGATGTTTACAGCCAGAAAAAGAAGGGTCAGCATAAGCAGCCAGTACATTATCAAACTGCCCTTTTTAGCGTTGTTATCGTTGTCTTTACTCATATCAAAATCCTTATAAATTTCTTTACATTCAATTTTTATTATGATATTCTATTTGTGTTGCGTGTGCAACTTAATTTTTTACGGAGGTATACCAAGCATGAAAGGTACAGTTAAGTGGTTTAACAACCAGAAGGGTTACGGATTTATTTCTGACGAGTCCGGAAAAGACATCTTTGTTCACTACTCAGGAATCGTTTCCGAAGGTTTCAAGACCCTTGAAGAAGGTGCTGCCGTTGAATTCGAAGTAATCGAAGGCGATAAGGGCGTTCAGGCAGTAAATGTAACCAAGTTATAATTAGTCGTTTTATAAATGTGCCTTAATATATTGATCAATATAGAAAGCAGTTTAGAAGTAGATTAAAGTTTAACGAGATTCAAAAAGGACCTAAATTTTAGGTCCTTTTCTTTTATGCTTTTTTATTCGGAATACTTCTTTGCTATTTCAATAAAATCAAGTTTTCCGCCGAAAATATCAAGTGCAGAACCGATCGTAAAATCAAGTTTTCCCAAAGAAGCTTTACCAATCGCTTCAATATCTTCCATGGATCTGATCCCCCCGGCATACGTAACGGGACCGCCTTCATATTTGGATAATTCGGCTATTATCTCAAGTTCAGGTCCGTTCTGTTTGCCTTCAACATCAACGGCATGGATAAGATATTCATCGCAATACTCTTCGAGTTCTTTTAAAAGAGAAGAATCCATCACTGTTTCGGTAACTGTCTGCCATCTGTCGGTGGTAACGAAATACTTATCTGAGACCTTTTTGCACGAAAGATCGAATACGACCTTCTCTTTACCGACAGCTTCGCGAAGTTTGTTCATTCTCTCAAAAGACAGCTTTCCGTTTTCAAAAAGGTAACTCGTAACGATAACATGCGAAGCACCTGCTTTGATAAATTCAAATGCATTTTCATCATTTATCCCGCCTCCGATCTGAAGAGATCCCGGGAATGTCTTAAAGGCTTTAAACGCTTCTGCTTTCGATGCTTCGTACTCATCGGTTCCTGCCTTATTAAGGATGATGGCGTGGCCGCCTTTTAAGTTATAATCCTTGTAAAGATTCGCAAAATAAGCAGAATCCTTGTCAGAAACAAAGTTCTCCAAAGGATTCGAAGAATCGGACAAACTCGATCCGACGATCTGTTTTACCCTACCGTTATGAATATCTATACAAGGTCTGAATTTCATATCATTCTCCGTTAATTAACCGATAACATCCTGCATTGTGTAGAATCCGTTCTCTTTACCGGATAAATATTTTGCCGCGGTTAATGCACCCTTTGCAAATATCGCTCTTGAATAAGCAGTATGGTTAAGTGTGATAACTTCATCTTCTCCGGCAAAAATAACATCATGAATGCCCACGATCGTTCCGCCTCTTACTGCCGAAATACCTATCTCATCTGCTCTTCTTGCTTCAGATCTGTCTGTTCTGTCATACACGTAAGTATATCTGTTATCAAGTGATTCATTGATTGCATCAGCCAGAGCAAGTGCGGTTCCGCTGGGAGCGTCTTTTTTCATTTTATGATGCTGTTCCACTATCTCGATATCATATCCCGCATTGCCTAAAACAGGTGCGGCATCTTTTAAAAGTTTGATAAGCAGATTAACTCCGAGCGACATGTTTGCCGATTTAAGAATAGCGATCTTCTCTGCTTCTTTGTTAACTCTTGCCATCTGTTCTTCAGAAAGTCCCGTAGTACATAAAACAACGGGAAGTTTTTTGTTAACGCAATAATCCAAAAGGCCGTCAACAGCGCCAGCAAGTGCAAAGTCGATAACTACATCCGCTTCTATCTCACACTCGCTTATATTTTTGTATACGGGATAATCGTTTGTAATCCCGTCGAAAGGATCAACGCCAGCAACGATAGTGATGTTTTCATCTTCTTTTGCGAGTCTTGTGATAGCCTGACCCATTCTTCCGTTACATCCGTGCATTATAACTCTGACCATAATTTATTCCTCTTTTCTTTTATTCGGTATTAAAAGTGCTTTTATCTTTTAAAAAATGAGCGCCTTAAAACCTAAGGCGCTCGTGATCGCAATTCAGTATCGGATTATAACAAGCCGTAATTCTTCATCTCTTCCTTAAGAGCTTCGGCCTTTGTTTCATCCATAGTGCAAAGCGGTGCTCTGTATACATCGTCACAGAATCCCATGTAGCTCATAGCCTTCTTAATGGGAATAGGATTAACTTCGCTGAACAATGCGTCTGTGATCTTAACCGCTTTTAACTGCATCTCTCTTGCTTCAGCAACTTTGCCGTCGAAGAATTTCTCGCACATATCATGTACTTCTTCGGGAGCGATGTTTGAAAGCACTGAGATAACTCCTTTGGCACCTACCGATAAGAACGGAAGTGTCATGATATCGTCGCCGCAGTAAATATCAACTTTATCTCTGCCAAGGTCTGCAAGTCTTGCTGTCTGGGCAAGATCGCCTGTAGCTTCCTTTACACCAACAATGTTTTCAACCTCAGTACAAAGTTTAACTATCGTCTGGGGAAGAATGTTAACACCTGTACGTCCGGGAATGTTGTAAAGGATGCAGGGAATCTTAACCGAATCCGCAATAGCCTTAAAATGTAAGAACAAACCTTTCTGAGTGGATTTATTGTAATAAGGTGATACCAAAAGCAATGCATCCGCTCCTCTCTTCTCAGCCTCTGTAGACAAATGGATCGCCTCGGCTGTTGAGTTGGAACCTGTGCCTGCAATTACGGGTACTCTGCCGTTTACACGCTTGACACATGCCTCAATAACGTCCAGATGTTCTTCGTGACTCATAGTTGATGACTCGCCTGTTGTACCGCATACAACAATGGCATCAGTCTTATGAGCAATCTGGAACTCAATATTCTTGTAAAACTGTTCGTAATCGACTTCC
>CACZOG010000055.1 GCA_902782715.1 uncultured Lachnospiraceae bacterium
AATGGTATCACATACGCCACTATTAGTCAAATTGCGCAATATAATATAAAACCGATATTTTGGATCTTTAAGGGAGATCGAATATTATAAAAATAAATTGGGAAATAGCAATCTTTAATAGGATTGCATCGAATAGAAACTTTGAATGAATTGAATATAGCATTGCGATTTCGTAGTGTCAAGTTTAGCCGACAAAAAAGAATTATAAAAAATGTGTTGACAAAACAAAATAGATTGCATACAATTTAATTGTACACAATCGAAATACAAAAAGGAGGTACACAGATGGGATTTTACGATTTGACTGTAACTGCAAGAGACGGCAGTGAAGTATCAATGAAAGATTTTGAAAATAAAGTAGTCCTGGTAGTAAATACCGCAACAGGATGCGGATTCACTCCTCACTATAAACCTTTGGAAGAGATGTATGAGAAATACCATGACAGAGGATTCGAGATAGTGGATGTTCCCTGCAACCAGTTCGCAGGACAGACACCCGGAACGGATGATGAGATCCATGAATTCTGTACACTTAAGTACAATATTCAGTTCCCCCAGATGAAGAAATCCGATGTGAACGGCGAGAATGCGATTGAACTTTTCAAATATCTCAAGTCTCAGAAGACCTTCGAAGGATTTGGTAAAGGACCGAAGGCTGTTGCAATGTCGGCAATGCTTAAAGGCATTGACAAGGATTATAAAAACAACTCGGAGATCAAGTGGAACTTCACTAAGTTTATCGTAAACAGAAAAGGCGAAGTGGTGGCAAGATTCGAACCGACGATTGATATGAAGGTTGTTGAAAAATTCGTAGCAGATCTTATGGCAGAGGCTTAAGAGGTACATTAGATGAGTAAATACGATTGTTTGAAACTTGAAAACCAGTTATGTTTTCCGCTTTATGCCTGCGCTAAAGCAGTTACAAGACACTATAAACCTTTACTCGATGAATTTGATCTTACCTACACGCAGTACATCACAATGATGGTAATGTGGGAAAGAAAAAGCGCGAGCGTAAAAGAGATCGGCGAATGCCTTTATCTTGATTCCGGAACGCTTACTCCTTTGATCAACAAGCTTGAAAGCAAGGGTTATATAGAAAAGCACAGAAGCGATGATGATGCAAGAGGAGTGGTTGTCAGCATAACGGAGGCAGGAAAGAAGTTACGTGACAAAATGGTCAAAGTACCAAACGCCATGGGCGGATGCGTGGCTTTATCCGAAAAAGAAGCAGAGGAATTATACAATCTTTTATACAAGATACTTAAACATTTCGATGATATAGATTCATAAACAAGGAGGAAATAATTATGGCAGTTATTCACATTACAGAGAACGAATTTGAAGAGAAAGTTTTAAAGAACACAAAACCCGTATTTGTAGATTTTTTTGCAACATGGTGCGGACCTTGCCAGATGATGGCTCCGCTTCTTGAGGAAGCATCCGAAGAGAATCCCGATGTGGATTTCTTCGCGATCGATATCGACGATGCTGAGGAGACAGCAGAAAAGTACGGTGTTATGAGCATCCCCAACATGGTTCTTTTCAAAAACGGGGAGGTTGCAGACAGAATCATCGGCAAGACAGGCAAGCAGAACATCAACAGCATGGTAAGAAAGTAAAACCGAATTTATTTCTTCATCACTGATACCGGACACTCATTTGAGGGCCCGGTATCTTTTTTTGACTTTACGCACATAAGAAAGCGGGGGAACGCTTTCGTTGTCCCCTTTCAGTCGGTTTAG
This sequence comes from uncultured Lachnospiraceae bacterium, assembly GCA_902782715.1. GTDB lineage: Bacteria > Bacillota > Clostridia > Lachnospirales > Lachnospiraceae > UBA3766. The sequence continues at coordinate 1,746 of CACZOG010000055.1, forward strand.
TGTTGAATTGATAAGGTTTTTGTTGTAAAATAAATAGACTATGGTTTTCTTTTAAGAGAACCGATTTCCAACGGAGGCATTAGTGATGGAAAAAGATATGGAACAATTCCTTGAAAAAGCAGGCGTGCTTGTTGAGGCACTTCCCTATATACAGAAATACAACCGTAAGATCATAGTTGTAAAATACGGCGGTTCGGCCATGACCAACGTTGAACTTCAGAAAAAGGTCATTGAGGACGTTGTTCTTTTAAAACTCGTAGGCTTTAAGCCCATTATCGTTCATGGCGGCGGCAAGGAAATAAGCAGATGGGTTGATAAGGTAGGCAAAACACCCGAGTTCGTCAACGGTTTAAGAGTTACCGATGCCGAGACAATGGAAATTGCCGAGATGGTTCTTAACAAAGTCAACAAATCACTTGTTGCAATGGTTCAGGAACTCGGCGTAAAAGCTGTCGGAATCTCCGGTAAAGACGGCGGTCTTTTGAAAGTTAACAAGAAATTTGCAGACGGAAAAGACATCGGATTTGTTGGCGATATCAAGGAAGTAAATGCGAAGGTTATTTACGATCTTTTAAGCAATGATTTCCTTCCCATAGTTGCTCCGATCGGTCTTGATGATGATTTTAATACATACAATATCAATGCGGATGATGCGGCATGCGAGATCGCAAAGGCTGTAGGTGCTGAGAAGCTTGCTTTCCTTACCGATATCGAAGGCCTTTACAGAGACATCAACGATAAGTCTTCTTTTATATCAAAGATCACGGTTTCCGATGCAAAGAAGCTTATTGAATCCGGTACTCTCGGAGGCGGAATGCTTCCCAAACTTACGAACTGCACCAATGCAATGGAAGCAGGCGTAAACAGAGTCCATATTCTTGACGGCAGAATTCCTCATTGTCTGCTTCTCGAGATCTTCACCAGAGAAGGTATCGGAACAATGATCATGCCGGACTCCGACGAAGAATAAATGCGATTAAGGATGAAAAAGATATGATGCAACAGTACATAGATCAGGCAGAAGAATATATTCTTCACACATATAACAGGTATCAGGTCGTATTCGACCACGGCGACGGAGTTAATCTCTATGACACCGACGGAAAGGAATATCTCGATTTCGTATCGGGAATCGGTGTTTTTGCGCTCGGATACAATAACAAAAAATACAATGATGCCGTTAAAGCACAGGTAGATAAAATCCTTCATACTTCAAACTACTATTACAACGTGCCCGCTGCAGAGGCCGCTAAAGCCGTTGTAGAAGCTTCGGGAATGGATAAGGTATTCTTTACCAACTCAGGCGCCGAAGCTGTAGAGGGTGCCCTTAAAGTGGCAAGAAAGTATGCTTATTTAAAAGACGGCAAAACAGATCATGAAATAATTGCCATGCAGCATTCGTTCCACGGAAGAACATTCGGTGCTCTTTCCGTTACGGGTACGGACAAATACCGTGAGCCTTTCGGACCGATGATCGGAAATATCAAGTTCGCAAACATGAACGATCTTGATTCCGTTAAAGCACTTATTACGGATAAAACATGTGCGATCATCTGCGAAACACTTCAGGGCGAGGGAGGGATCCATCCTGCTACAGAAGAGTTTTTAAAAGGTCTTCGTGCACTTTGCGATGAGACAGGCGCACTGCTCATTTTAGATGAGATCCAGTGCGGTATGGGACGTACAGGATATATGTACTGCTGGCATAAGTATGGTGTAAAACCTGACGTGATGACTACGGCGAAAGCTCTCGGCGGCGGAATACCCATGGGTGCATTCCTTATGACCAAGGAAGTTGCAGATAATTCGCTTGTAGCGGGAGATCACGGCACAACTTACGGCGGCAATCCTCTTGCAGGTGCTGCCTGTGTTGAAGTTTTCAAACTGTACGAAGAGTTGAATATATGCGAAAATGCCAAAACCGTTGGCGCATATCTTTTCGACAGATTAGAGGAAATCAAAGAGAATTACGACGAAATAATCGATCACAGGGGAATGGGACTTATGCAGGGTCTTGAATTTAACAAGCCTGTAGCGGATGTGATTAACAATGCGCTTGATAACGGACTGGTTCTTATCAATGCGGGAACGAACATCATTCGTTTTCTTCCTCCTTTGATCGTTACAAAAGAAGATGTAGACAGAATGATTGCTGTTTTGAAAGAGGCAATTGAGAATGCACATTAGAAGAAAGCTTTTTTCTGTTTTAGTAATATTGGCTATGACGGCTGCCGCTCTTTTCGGCGATCTTTATCCGGGCCGTTCGTTAATAGATCCAGATGCGGGACGTGATGAAAACAACACATTAACCATATGGTATACAGATTCATACATGGATGAGTATATCAGAAATGCTGCGGTTGTTTATGAAGAAAAAACCGGAGTGAAAGTTGTATCAACAAAGGTTGCAGGTCTTGAATTTCTTGAGGCTGTTCAGAAAGCTACCATTGATGATAAAAACGGTCCCGATCTTTTTATTATCGGCAACGAATCTTTGGAGAAAGCATACCTTTCAGGTCTTTGTGATCAGGTCACGGATTCTAAAAGAGTGCTCAATTCCACATATTTTCCTGAAGTTGCTTTAAATGCCGTAAGTTATTCGGATTCCAAACTCGGATATCCGTTGATTTTTGAGTGCTCTGTTTTCCTTTACAACAGAACGCTTCTTGAGCAGATCGCGGCAAATTATAATGAGAATGCAGGCTCGTCAAGCGGATACGGTGAAGTTGATATTGAAGAAACAGAAGCTGAGTTTGTTGAAGTAACTGCTGACGAAATACTTCCCACATCGATCGTTGGCATTACCGAGTTCGCTCTTAATCAGACATTGCCCGAAGGAACAGAATCATATTACAAATGGTGTGTTTCCGATGTTTTGTATGAATACTGGTTCGCCGGAGCTTATATGAATGTAGGCGGTGAGAAGGGTGCTGACAGAGACGATATAGATATCTACAATACCGAAAGCATGTACTGCTTAAAAGTGTTCCAGGATCTTAAACAGTTCTTCTCAATGGACGATCTGGACAAAGAGACTTACGAAGATGTTTTGAATGAGTTCAAAGAAGGAAAAACACTTTTTATCATGGCTGACACCGATGTTATCGGTGAACTCGAAGCGGCTAAAAAAGACGAAAACAATCCTTTCGTATACGAATACGGTGTATCAAGCATCGGAATGCTCAATCACGAACTTAAGTCCAAAGGACTGTCGGTTACCAAACTTGTTGCGGTTAACGGTTTGTCCGAACATCAGCAGGAAGCTGAAGATTTTGCAAAATTCCTTTCGGTTGATTATTCGCCCAACCTTTATGCAAGAACAGGAAAATTCCCCTGCAACTATCAGAAAGAATATCAGTATCCGCAGATGGAAGACGTTGTAAGAACATATGAGAACAGCGTATCTCTTCCGAAGATCGTTGAAACTTCCAACTACTGGGTATTAACAGAAATGGTATATACAAAAGCCTGGGACGGTGAAGATGTAAATGCTTTGTTAAGACAGCTTTCCGGACAGGTTAAGAAACAGATTTACGGAGTTTACGTTGAAGATCCTTATATTGAAACTCCGACAATTTCCGAAGATTATGTATTCGGTGAATAATTAAAAGAAGCGCTGTTCAGCGTGAATATAAGTCGGCTCGGGGGACACAAGGAGTTGACTTATGATAAAAAGATTTATTGTTTTGATTTTATTTGCCGGTCTGTTCTTATGCGTATCATGTGCAGAGAACGGATTGGTTCTCTCCGAGATTCCGGAAGATTCCCAGATTGATTTAAACAATATAAACGCATCTGATGAGAATGCGTCTTTTTCTGATGCAAAAGAAAAGAAAAAGGCGGGATGCGTGTACATTTGCGGGGCGGTTGAAACACCCGGTATTTACGAGTTCTGTGAGGGTGCGAGGCTTTATGAACTCATAGAAGAGGCGGGCGGGTTTGACGAAGAAGCGGATGCCGATGCGGTAAATCTCGCAATGGAAGTAAAAGATGCCCAGCAGATAAGAATTCCGTACATAGGCGAGACATTAGCTTCCGATGAGGAAAAGCTGATCGATCTGAATACTGCCTCGACAGCCGATCTGTGTACAATTCCCGGAATAGGCGAATCAAGAGCCACAGCCATTATCGAATACAGGGAAAAGAACGGCGGCTTTGGCGACATTGAAGAATTAAAGAACATTTCGGGAATAAAAGATGCGACATTCGAAAAGATCAAACCGTATGTCTGCGTTCGCTAAATATCTTTCGGGAAAGATCAAACGCCCGGTTATGTGGCTGGCTCTCGGCATAACCGGGTTTGTTTGCGTTGCTCTTAATCTGTATGTTAATAACTTATATTTTGCGAGATTTGACTTTGTTGAAACGAGGGTGACAGGTGTTGTTAAGGACATTCAGATAAAAAACAATAAGACGTATTTAACGATTAAGGATGCTGAGTTTACGGATGATACCGGAGAACTTGCGAATGCTGCGAAAGAGTGCGGGCTTTTAGTTGATCCCGGGTGTGTCTGTATTTTGAAGGATGATGAAAGATATAAGAATGTATATATTGGATCATATGTTTGTCTTAGAGGAAAAGTCAGGTTATATGATAAAGCAACAAATCCCGGACAGTTTGATATGCGTAAATATTACATTTCAAACGGATGTCTTTACAATGCTCATTCATGCGAACTGATCGAGACGGATTCGAAAAAGAATTTATTGCCTGATACGGCTTACAAGGTAAGAGAGTATTGCTGCGAAATACTTGATAAAAGCCTGACAGAAAAAGATGCCGGAATAATGAAGGCGTTACTTCTTGCAGATAAAACCGATCTGGACAGTGAAGTAAAAGAACTCTACAAAGACGCAGGCGCGGGACACCTATTAGCTATAAGCGGATTGCATATAAGCATGTTTGCTGCAGGGATTCTATGGGTATTAAAACGCACGCCGATCAAGCTCTGGGCAGCATATGCAATTTCAGTTCTGTGCCTGTTTGTATACGGATATGTTATAGGTTTTTCCCCATCGTCCTTCAGGGCGATCATAATGTTTACGATTCTATGCGTAGGGAAAGTATCACAAAAGACATATGATACTCTGACTGCCATGGCTGTTTCTGCGCTTATCACTGTAATGATAAAACCGCTCTGTACTCTGCAGACAGGATTTCTTATGTCGTATACAGCAATAATAGGTATAGCTGCAGTTACACCGATGTTTAAAACCTTCGGCAGGATGAATTCTCCGATAATTGAATCTGTAACGGGCAGC
>CACZOG010000056.1 GCA_902782715.1 uncultured Lachnospiraceae bacterium
GGAAGGAACAATCGTTAAGGAGGATGTTAAAGTGGAAAAAATGTTGGTTAGCGGCGTAGCCGTAGATAAAAATGCTGAGAGAATTTCAATTATCGGTCTTGAAGATAAGCCCGGTACCGCATTCAGAGTATTCGATGCACTTGCAAAAGCAAATGTTAACGTTGATATGATCCTTCAGTCTGTAGGACGTGACAATACAAAAGACATTTCCTTTACGGTTGATGAAAACTTCGGCGATGACGCACTCAAGGTTCTTGAAGAGAACAAGGCAAGACTTAAATATCAGAACATCGAAATGGAAAAGAGCGTATGCAAGGTTTCGATCGTTGGTGCCGGTATGATGTCCAACCCCGGTGTTGCAGCTAAAATGTTCGAGTGTCTCTACAACGAACATATCAACATTAAGATGATCTCAACATCCGAAATCAGAGTTACTGTTCTTATAGATGTTAATGACGCCGAAAGAGCAGCAAACGCAATTCATGACATCTTCGGACTTGATGAATAATTTCTGATAACTGATATAATAATAAAGACCGATACTCATCTGAGTACCGGTCTTATTTTTTATTTCGAATCAGTCCCTTTTCTCTTTCTTACTGCTTCTGAGAGAAGATATTCAATCTGACCGTTTATCGATCGGAAATCATCCTCTGCCCAGGCGGCCAATTCGTTATGCAAAGAAGGAGAAAGGCGAAGCAGAATCTGCTTTTTTTCCTGAGAGGAATTTTCAGTTGTCTTCTTAGGGGTGTTTGCCATAATCATCACCTTTTCCTAAAAATGCTTTTAATAGATCGAACCGCTGTTAACTATGGGCTGTGCCTCTTTGTTGCCGCAGAGGACTACCATGAGGTTGGAAACCATCTGAGCTTTTCTTTCGTCATCAAGATGAACGATGTCGTTTTCGCCGAGCTGATCGATAGCCATTTCTACCATGCTTACTGCGCCTTCAACGATCTTCTTTCTTGCTGCGATAATAGCAACTGCCTGCTGTCTCTGAAGCATTGCTGCTGCGATTTCTTCAGAATATGAGAGATGTGTGATCCTTACTTCGATGATCTCGAGACCTGCTTCGGTAACGCGTGCCTGAAGTTCTTCCTTCATTCTGCCTGCGATTTCCATTGATGAACCACGAAGTGTCTTTTCATCGATTCCGTCCTTGTCATCCATATCGTCGTAAGGATAAAGTCTTGCGATATTTCTGATCGTGGAGTCAGTCTGGATAGAAAGATAATTTACATAGTTTTCTACTGCGAAAACTGCCTTTGTGGGATCTGTTACCTTCCAGATAACTACAGCACCGATGATGATGGGGTTACCGAGAATATCGTTAACTTTCTGTTTATCGTTATCAAGTGTACGAACTTTCATCGAAACTGTTTTTGAACCGTATGTGATCGTTGTTCCGTTTGCCTGTCTTACGGTTGAATATCCGGGATTGAAAGCCGTAGCAAAAGGGTTAACAAGGAAGAAACCCGATTTCTTGATGGTTCCGTGATATTTACCGAAGAGGGTAAGTACCAAAGCTTCATTGGGTTTTACAGTCTTGAGTCCTCCGAAGAGAATACATGATATGATGAAGCATACTATGGTAATAGCGATCACCAATAATCCCAGAAGAACACCGTAGCTGCCTGCCGCACAAAGTCCGAGGCCTGCGATGAAGAAAACTACTTCCAGAATCATTGCAACTATATTTAAAAATAGCATCAAAATTCCGGAAGCGGGACGAAGTTCTCTTTCCTGAATGTTGTAAGTTGTTTTTTTGTCCATTAACATTTCCTCCTTTGTAATAGAACAATGATACTTTTTATTTGTGATATCATTTTGATATCATCATACTATCGTATTGATAAATGTTTGTCAATATCTTTTTTAAAGATTTTTAAAAACTTGATATATTTTATAAAAAAGTTTAATCTATTTGAGGAATTGTAATAAAGAAACAGGAGAAACAAATTGAAGTTTTATAAGTTAAGAAATAATAAAATGATAAAAGGTGCAGCGGCAGTTCTCTGCTTTGCTCTGGCGGTTTTAACTCCGTTAACGGCAATGGCTGCGATAAGAGTGCCGCTTGATACATCAATAGAACCCGACAGAAATGCCGGAACGGATTTTTTTGACACAAAATGCTTCTATAAGAATGTACTGCCTCTTGATATTTCTCTTTCAAGCGGCGGAAACACAGATACATTAAAAGATGAAAGATATTCGACATCGCTTTCGCTTTCCGAAGGAACGAAGATAACGGTTAAAAGCGAAACCGCGATGCACGGAATTTATGTTATCTGGGACAGCCATATCAATGAATGGACTTTAACCGTTAACGGTAAAGATTATACATACGGTCAGTACGGTTTTCTTCATGAATATATCGAACTTCCGGAAATGAGCAATGAAGTTACGATCACGGTTCCCGCGCCTTTAAAAGATGCGGAGAAGAATCTTTCGGCGACAAGAGTCTCCGATATAATCGCATTTGCGGATGACGATCTTCCCGTATGGGTTCAGACCTGGGAGCCCACGCTTGAAGAGGCTGACATTTTACTTTTTTCGACTCATTCGGATGATGAGCATATTTTCTTCGGCGGAGTTCTTCCGATCTATCAGTCCGAGAAAAACTGCCGTGTTCAGTTTGCATATTTTACGCAGCACTGGGCAGGCGAAAAAATAAGAGAGCATGAGAAATTAAACGGAATGTGGCTTGCGGGCGCAAAGTATTATCCGATCCTCGGAACATTCCCCGATGCATATTCCACAACTTACGAAGGCGCGGCTCAGACTATCAATGAGGATGAAGCCAAACTTTATCTTACGCAGTGTATAAGAAGAACGCATCCTCAGGTCGTAATGACTCAGGACGTTAACGGCGAATACGGTCACGGACAGCATATCTTCATGACTGCAAATGTGATAAAAGCGGTGGAAGCCGCGAAGGATGCTTCTTACGACGAAGAATCAGTTACAAAGTACGGAACATGGGAAGTTCCCAAATTCTACATACATATATACGGAGACGACAGGACAACTGTCGATATGAGAAC
>CACZOG010000057.1 GCA_902782715.1 uncultured Lachnospiraceae bacterium
CCGCGGCAGTCTACAATTTCTTCCATGACGAGAACAATATAAAAAGAGTGGATAACGTGCTTGAATTTCTTGACATCGAGATTCCCGTTAAATCCGATTCAAGCGAACTTAAGGGGATGACATTTGTTATTACCGGAAGCCTTAACCATTTCGAAAACAGAGATCAGTTAAAAGAGATAATAGAGAATATGGGCGGTAAAGTTGCCGGCAGTGTTTCGGGCAACACCAAAGCCCTTATCAACAACGATATAACCAGCAATTCGGGTAAGAATAAAAAAGCAAAGGAACTCGGAGTTGAGATAATCTCCGAGGACGAATTCCTGGAAAGATATAATATTAACGTTTGATTGGAGAATTAAAATGCCTATCAGAATTCAAAGCGAACTTCCCGCAAAGGAGATTCTTGAAAACGAAAATATATTCGTAATGGACGAGACCAGAGCAATGCATCAGGACATAAGACCGCTTAAGGTTGCCATTCTTAACGTGATGCCGCTTAAAGAAGAGACGGAACTTCAGCTTTTGAGAGTATTGTCCAATACGCCTCTTCAGGTTGACGTTACTTTTTTGAATGTCAAATCGCATATTTCCAAGAATACCTCTGCAAGTCATTTGAATAAGTTTTATACCTTTTACGATGAGATAAAGAACGAAAAGTTTGACGGACTTATCATTACGGGTGCGCCTGTTGAACAGCTTCCTTTCGAAAAAGTAGATTACTGGGATGAACTCTGCAAGATCTTCGAATGGTCAAAGAAGAACGTAACCAGCACGCTTCATATCTGCTGGGGTGCACAGGCAGGTCTTTATTATCATTTCGGAATCGAGAAAAAAGAACTTCCCGCGAAGCTTTCAGGCATATACAAACACAGAGTGATGAACAGAAAAGAGCCTCTCGTGCGCGGCTTTGATGATGAATTCTATGCCCCTCATTCAAGATATACCGAAGTTTCAAAGGCGGATGTTGAGAACTGTAAGGATCTAAAGATACTTGCGGAATCCGATGAAGCCGGAGTATATATCTGCATAAGCGAAGGCGGAAAACAGGTATTTGTTACAGGACATTCGGAATACGACAGATATACGCTTGATTCCGAATACAGAAGGGATTTAAACAAGGGGATCAATCCGAGCATTCCCGTAAACTATTATCCCGATGACGATCCTAAAAAAAGACCGCTACTTCAGTGGAGAAGCCACAGCATCAATCTTTACAGCAACTGGCTAAATTATTACGTATATCAGACTACTCCTTACGATGTTGAAAACATCGGAAATTAAGAATTACGAATGGATGAAAAGACATGAACTGGTTTAACAAAATGGAAAGAAAATACGGCAAATACGCCATTAAGAATCTGCCGTTATATATTGCTATCATTTATGCATTCGGATTCCTTTTTCAGTCATTCAAACCCGAATGGGCTTGCTTTGTGACACTTAATCCTTATGCTATCCTTCACGGACAGGTATGGAGACTCGTGAGCTGGATACTGGTTCCCGAAAGCTCTATGAACATTTTCTTCGTGCTTATTTTCCTGTTCTTTTATTATTCGATCGGAAAGAATTTAGAGATTGCCTGGGGAAGATTTGCTTTTAACTTTTTCTTCTTCTCCGGTATCATACTTACGGTGATCGGTTCTTTTGTTCTTTTCGGATATTTCGAGATTTTCAATTCGTCATATGTTCAGGCATACAATACATATTATATGGTCAGAGGAGAATGTACGAAGGCTATGGGCGGAGCATGGTTTTATTATGACCTGGCATCAAATTTCAGTACATACTATCTGAATCTTTCGATATTCCTGGCATATGCGATCACGTATCCGAACATGAGGGTTCTTTTGTTCTTCTTAATCCCCATTAAGGTTAAGATTCTTGGAATCATTTATGTATGTGTTCTCGCATATAACATTGCTATGTCGTTTGTGAGCGGATTCCATATCGGAATCATATCCCTTGTTTCTATCGGAAGTTCACTTCTTAATGTTTTGATATTCTATCTGATCTTAAGGAAAGGAAAGAAGAGATTCAAAGAGATAAAGAGACAGAAGGAATTCCAGAAGAAAGTTAAGGAAGCTTCGACTCCGGTTTCGAACATAAGGCATAAATGTTCGATCTGCGGACGTACAGATGTATCAAACCCCGAACTTACATTCAGATACTGTTCGAAATGTAACGGAAACTATGAATACTGCAACGAGCATTTGTTCTCGCACAAGCATATAGAATAATCTTAGAGGATGGATATGGATGAGAAAAAACTGTTCATCTCCCAGATGGACAAACTGTTAAAAAAGGGCAGAGAAAACGGCAATTTCGTCACGAAAGAGGATGTTGACGAGTATTTCAAAGACATCACGCTTGATGATGAAAAGAAGCAGTTGATATATAATTTCCTTTACGATTCAAGGATCGGACTCGATGAACCCTTCGATACCGATGAGATCCTTGATGAAGAGGATGCGGATTTTCTTCAGATGTACATCGATGAGCTTGAAGGCATAGAAACTTTATCCGATGAAGAGAAATTCCTGCTTCTTGAGAAATTTGTCTCCGGCGAAGATTCTCTTAAGGGAAGAGTTATCGAAAGTTACCTTAAAGATGTTGTCGAGACTGCCAAGCTTTATGCGGGAAGCGGAGTATGCATCGAAGATCTTATCGGAGAAGGAAATGTTGCACTTTCCGTTATAGTCGAAAGCCTCGATAAAGCATTAAGCAGCGCACAACTGGATTCTTTTATCATGGATTCCATCATGTCTGCAATGGAAGAACTGCTTTATGAAGACAACAATGAAGCAAATAAAAGCAATACATGGGCAGAAAATGCCAATGAGGTTTTAGATAAAGCCAAAGAGCTTGCCGAGACACTCGGCAGAAACGTTAAGATCGCTGAACTCTGCGAGTTCGGAGATTTCGAGGAAGATTTCGTAAAACAGGTACTTGAGATCACCGGTGGTATCGAGATCATAGAGGGATGATTATGCAGCCGATAAACAGAGAGTTTAAAGCCGTTATACAGGATATGACCCATATCTATATGGGTGCTCAAATGAGTGTTTCGGAGGCGATTTCTTTTGAGGACGTTCCTTTTAAGGTAAAAGCGATCTTTAACAAGTATTTCTCCAAACCGGAGGATATGGATAAGAATATCGGAGAGATCATCGGAAGCGTAAAAACCGATGATTTTACCTATCAGGTCCTAAAGCAGCTTAAACTGAAATTCAAAGTCGGGATCTATTCCGACAAAAACGATAAAAGACAATATAAATCGATGACACTCGGCCCGGATGAATTTATCAGACTTCATAATTCCGAAGAAGAATATTTCGACGAGGAAATTGTCTTCAACAAACTAGCTTTACTTGCGTTTTCAACGTAAATTTGGTATAATTAAATATCAATTTCGGGGTGTATGTTTGTATGGAATTAGAACAGGATAAGAATCCGAACGGGTACAAGAAGATTCGATATTTTCTCATTGTTGAGAATATATTGATTGTTTTGGCGTTCCTTTTATTTGCGGTCGGAGTATATTATTGCTTCACGTTTTCGTCTTTTACATGGTTTGCTCTGGCATATTTTCTGCTTGGCACATCATTCTTTCTTTTTGGCGTTACCATTGCATTTAAAATGGTCAAAGCCTTTCAGCGTGACGATTTACCGGTTTATTCAAATATGACGGAATCTGAAGATGTCGATCCTGAAACGGGATTGCTTTATTTTGATTCTTTCACGAGAGCGGCTGAGACACAGCTTACAATGTCCATGTCCGATGTTTATTTGGCATCTTTCGAAATAGAAGGCCTCGAGCATCTGCGTCATTTCGTAGGTTACCAAAAAGCAGCGGATACAATGGCTGAGATCGGCAATATCTTCAAGATGTATCAGAAGCGAATGGGCGAAAGATTTGTAACTCTCGGCTGTAAATCAGGCCATGAATTCGTAGTCATGACCAATGAAGTTGAATTCAAGGATATTCAGAATTATCTTAACAACATCATGGTCGAGATAAACGCTATTCTTTTAAGACTTCCCACAACGGAAAACTTTAACATTTACTGCGGTTACTCATCATCACAGCAGGGCAAGATGATCGAGGATATGATCCAGTTTACAAACTTTGCCGTTATGGAAGCTGCAATGTTCAAAAAGAGTGAGCCTCATTATTTCTCACATGATGCATACAGACGTCAGGAATCGGAATACATTAAGGACGATAAGATCCGTAAGATCCTTGACGGTAACGAGCTTCAGTATAATTTCCAGCCCATCGTATCTGCAAAGACGGGTAAGATCTATGCTTATGAAGCACTCATGCGTACCAACAAAGAGATCGGATTTTCACCTACCGACGTTCTTGAACTTGCAGAACGTCAGGACAGACTTTACGAAGTTGAGCATTATACGTTCTTTAACGTTATGAAGATAATGCATGAAAATGCAAAGGTTTTTGAGAACCGCAAGCTTTTCATCAATTCGATCCCTACGGTCATCATCAAGGAAGATGAATTCAACGAACTGTATACTCAGTACAAGGATGTAATGAAGAACCTTGTTATTGAGATCACAGAAAACGGAATGCAGTCAGAAAGTTCATGCGAGACCGTTCACAAGTACATGAAGAAGTCGGGCTGCGAACTTGCTTTAGATGATTACGGAACAGGTTATTCGAATGCTTCTACGCTTCTTAACAACTCGCCACATTATATCAAGATCGACCATTCGATTATCATGGGTATCGATACTGACTCACGTAAGCAGCAGATCGTAAGCAACACGATCTCATTCGGCAATAATCACGGAATGAAGATCCTTGCCGAAGGTGTCGAAACTCCCGATGAACTTCAGATGGTCATTCAGCTTGGCTGTCATCTTATTCAGGGCTTTTACACGGGACGTCCCGGAAAAGTTATCGCAGATACGATTTCCGCCGAAGTTGAAGAAGAGATCATGGCAATAAATCTTAAGCTTGCCAAACTGGCACTTGAGAATAAATCATACACACCCGGTAATTTTGAAACGATCTCGCTTATAAATCTTGCACTTGATTTCTACTCACAGATCCTCGTTGAAGTTCCTTCCGTAAATCTTGTGGGAATGAAGAGCAAGAAAGAAGTTAACATGTCCGTTAAGATACCCGATAATGTCGAAACCGTTATCAATCTTAAGGACGTTAATATCAGAGGACGTGACAATCCCGCTATCGAGATCGGAGAGAACTCCACCGTTACGCTTACTCTTGAAGGAAACAATATTTTCTCCTATGAAGGTATTAAAGTTCCTTTGTCATCAAGACTTAACATTCAGGGTAAGGGCAACCTTACGATAAGAGTCGATCACAATAACGGTATCGGTATCGGTACAGGTTCCGACGAGAAACTTCCTTACGGCGATATCTGCTTCGAAGGAACGGGAACGCTTCGTATCGAAGCAAATTCCGATCAGGCGATCGCGATCGGCGGATTCCTTTCAGATGAGAATTCAAGGATCAAGATTGAATCCGGTAATGTTGAGATCATCGTAAACGGTTCGAAGACGATAGGTATCGGTTCCATGAAGGGATTCACGCACATTGTTGTGAATCAGTCCCATGTTGCGATTTCTTCATCGGGTGCGGATGCTATCGGTATCGGTTCAATGGAAGGCAAAGTCGATATCAATATCGGAGCGGATGTCGAACTGGATGCATCGGGAAGCCGCGCTACAGGTATCGGTGTTCTTGAATACGGTAAAGGAACCATTCAGATCCATTCGGGATTTGTTACATGCAATGTTCATTCAATGAACGGTATGGGTATCGGTTCGCTTGACGGCGATATGGATATAAGAAGTTCGGCTGAACAGATCTTCATTTATGTTGAAGGCTCTGAAGTCGGAGGTATCGGAACATATCACGGATACGGTATCACACGTATCCAGAGCGGTGTGCACAAAGTTGTTCTTCTTGCTGCAAATCCTGTCTCAATGGGCGGCACAAAGGGCAAACTTGAGATCACCGGCGGTAATATCTATGCCGATCTTGCAAGTTCACCCGATCCCGTTAACCAGTTTAACGTACCCGTACTTAAGAAAGTTATCACGGAGACCGAACTTTATTCGAAGAAGATTGAAACCGAAGAAGGTTCATATCAGTACATGGCTTCGTCTTCAAAACTGTTCGACAATATCTATATCTATATTCCTAAGTATTGCAACGAACTTGACGCAAGCATTTAGATCTGAATTTATCGGGTGCCCGGCACATTTTCGGTGTCGGGCACTTTTTTAAACAGCCACAAGGAGATATATTACATGAGAATTGAGGACTTAAAGAATTACAATATCGTTGAACACAGATTTTTAAAAGACATAAATACTGATTCTTATCTTTTAAGTCATATAAAAACGGGAGCAAGAGTTATAGTGATGCCCAATGACGAAGAAAATAAAGTCTTTTATATAGCTTTCAGAACTCCTCCGAAAGATTCGACAGGTGTTGCACATATCGTTGAGCATACGGTGCTCTGCGGTTCGGATAAATATCCCATTAAGGACCCTTTTGTGGAACTCTGCAAAGGCAGTCTCAATACTTTCCTTAATGCCATGACATATCCGGATAAAACAGTATATCCCGTTGCAAGCTGCAATGATTTTGATTTTAAGAATCTTATGGATGTTTATCTTGATGCGGTTTTCCATCCGAACATCTACAAAGAAAAAAAGATCTTTGAACAGGAAGGCTGGCATTACGATCTCGAGAATGAAGATGATGATCTTAAGATAAACGGTGTCGTTTATTCGGAAATGAAAGGAGCTTTTTCCGACCCCGACGATATTTTCGAACGCCATATTATGAATTCTGTCTTCCCGGATTCGCCTTACGGTGTTGAATCGGGCGGAGATCCGGATGTGATTCCAAATCTTACATATAAGGATTTCCTTGATTTTCATTCAAAGTATTATCATCCTTCAAACAGTTATATTTTCTTATACGGAAACTGCGATATGGCAGAGAGACTTGAGTATATCGACAGGGAATATCTCTCGGCTTATGAGCGTATTACGGTTGAATCGGAAATTGCTTCACAGGAGGCCTTTGATAAATGCCGAGAATCCGTGATCGAATATCCCATAACGGAAGATGAAGATAAGGAAAACAAGACTTATCTTAATCTTACATACTGTGTTTCCGACTACAGGGAAAAAGAACTCCCCATAGCATTAAGAGCCTTTGAATATGCTTTCAGCGGAAACCCTGCAGCGAGACTAAGAAAACGCCTTCTGGAAGCAGGTATCGCTTCGGAAGTATATGCTTCAAGCGACTGTTCCATTAAGCAGAATACATTCGGCTTTTATGCAAAAGGATCTGAAGCGGAGCATAAGGATAAATTCCTTGAGATAATAAAATCCGAGATCGAAAGAACAGTTAACGAAGGGTTTGACAAGAAGACGCTTCTTGCTTTCCTTTCAAGAGAGGAATTCAGATTCAGAGAAGCCGATTTCGGAAGGATCCCCAAAGGACTTGCGTATGGTATCGATCTGCTTGATTCCTGGCTTTATGACGATTCGATGGCATTAACGCATATTGAATGCCTTGATTCGTATGCGTTCTTAAAGAAGGCGATCGAGAGCGATTATTTCGAGAAGCTTCTTAAAAAATATTTTATCGATAACAGTCACTGCATATTCTGTATGGGCGTACCTGTTAACGGCTTAACGACCAGGAAGGATAATGAACTTCATGATTCTCTTCAGGAATTAAAGAAGACTTTATCCAAAGATGAGATCGATGCGATAGTAAAAGAGACTAAAGCGCTTCGCGATTATCAGGAAAGCGAAGACAGAAAAGAAGATCTTGAAAAGATAAAACTTCTTTCCGTTTCGGATATTAAAAAAGAAACAAGGAAAGACAAAAATGAAATGTTCGAACTCGACGGAATGCCTTTCCTTAAACAGGATATCTATACTTCCGGCATCGCATATCTTAATCTGCTTTTTGATACCACGAAGATCGGTGAAGAACATCTGAAATACATATCCGTTTTATCGATCATTCTCGGGAGACTTGATACCGAGAATATGAATTACGGAGATATATCTAACGACATTAAACTTTACAGCGGCGGAATGAACATGGGCATTAACGGAAACCGCCATATGAAGACCAGAGAGATCTCGACTTATTTTGAAGTGAACGTTAAATTCTTATACGAAAACGCTTCGAAAGTATTTGAGATCATGTCAGAAGTTCTTTTAAAAAGCAGATTTGATGATAAAGACAAGATCAAAGAATACTTAAAGGAGATGCGGTCCCAGGGAGAAAGCATGATAGTAGGCTCGCTTCATAACGAAGCACTGACCAGATCGGCTTCATATTTTGACACCTTCTACAAATTAAAAGAGCAGACAACGGGACTTGATTTTGTAAGATTTATAGATGAACTCAACAAAGATCTCGATAAAGCAGCGGATGAAGTTATAGAGGAATTTAAATATCTTGTTCCTCTGATCTTCAGGAAAGAAAATCTTTTCATCAATCTGACTTCGCCCAAGGATAAGCAGAATGTGCTCGATGATGAACTGATAAAATTTTCAAATTCGCTCTTTAAGGACGATTACAAGGAAGAGAAAAATGAGATAATTCTCAACAAGGGCAATGAAGGCATAGTATTCCCGGGACAGGTTCAGTATGTTGCCATGGTCGGTGAATACATATCCAAAGGATATAAGTATACGGGAACGCTTAATGTTTTAAGAACCATTCTCGGTTATGATTATCTATGGAGCAATGTCAGGGTGAAGGGTGGTGCTTACGGATGCTTTGCATCATTTGCGGTATCCGGCCTCGTAAGTCTTGTTTCATACAGAGATCCTCATCTTAACAAGACTTTGGATATTTACAGAGGTTTAAGCGATTACTTAAAGTCTTTCGACTGCACGGACAGAGAGATGAATCAGTTTATCATCGGTGCGATTTCAGACATTGATCTGCCTCAGACTCCCTCAACCGAAGGAAAGACAAACTATGTCAATTACATAATGGGGATCGAAGAAAAAGACCGTCAGAAAGTAAGGGATGAAATGCTTTCCTGTACGAAAGAAGATATCAGGGCTCTGGCTGATTACGTTAAGGCTGCTTTTGAAGAAGAACACATCTGCGTAATAGGTTCGGAGAATAAGATCAAAGAAAATGCCGATCTTTTCAACACTGTTTCAAATTTAATTTAAAAAAACATAAAAAGTTCCATAAAAATGAAATTCAGTTTCGTATATGTATCAGAAACACAAAAGAAAAACTGTTACATATAAAGATTAATGGAGGATTGG
Source organism: uncultured Lachnospiraceae bacterium (assembly GCA_902782715.1). Classification (GTDB taxonomy): domain Bacteria; phylum Bacillota; class Clostridia; order Lachnospirales; family Lachnospiraceae; genus UBA3766. The sequence continues at coordinate 9,313 of CACZOG010000057.1, forward strand.
ATATGAAAAGAAAAGAACTTATTAAAAGAATCGGCGTGACAACACTCGCTATCGCATCGGTATTTTCACTCGCTGCCTGCTCTTCGGGTGCAAATGAGGCTGCTACGATGGCTGCGGACGGCGGAATGTATGAGAGTCCCTCGTATGAATTCAATTCCATGGTTGATTACAACGAGAAATACTATGATGAAGCTGTAGAATACGAAGACGGCGGAGATTACGGATATGCGACAATGGGTGTTGATTATAATGCCAATGGCGGATTAAATGAAACTCAGGCAAATGCTTCGGTCGCTAAAAACCGTAAACTTATTAAAACAGTTGATCTCTCGATCGAAACAACCGCATTTGATCTTACGATCGCTGAACTTCAGAAGAAAGTTAACGAATGCGGCGGATATATCGAGAACGAATATACATATAACGGAAGCATGTACAACGACAATGCAAAAAGCAAATATGCAAATATTACCGTAAGAGTCGCTGATACATACCTTGATACTTTTGTAAGCGGTGTATCCGGAATAGGAAACGTAACAAGCAAGTCTACATCAACAAATGACGTTACACTTAATTACGTTGACACGGAAAGCAAAAAAGAAATGTATCTGGCAGAACAGGAAAGCCTTCTCGCACTTCTTGAAAAAGCTGAAACCATTGAAGACATCACATACCTTACAGAACGTCTTACACAGATCAGATACAACATTGAATCAATGGAGTCAACATTAAGAGTTTATGACGACCTTGTTGATTATGCGACAGTAAACATTAACATCAACGAAGTTGCAGTTCTTACAACACCTACCGTTGTTGAAGAGAAGACTCCCATGGAAGAACTTAAAGAAGGTTTTGCAGCCAGCGTTCAGGATGTTATCATAGATTTAAGAGACGGCGCGATCAATTTCGTAATTCGTCTTCCTTACATCATCCGTACACTTGTATGCCTTGCAATCCCTGTTGTTATCATCTTCATCATCGTTATGATAGTTATCAAGGCAAGCAAGAAGAAAGCTAAAAAAGGTCAGGAATTCGCTGAAAACATTAAGAAGGACAATAAAATTCTTGAAGAAGCAGCTAAAGCAGAAGCAAAAGAAAAAGCAGAAGAAAAGACTGATGCTTCAAAATAATTAATAACGAGAGAAACTTGAAATGGAACAAAAAACAAGATCGGGGTTTGTTTCGATAATCGGAAGACCGAATGTCGGAAAAAGCACGCTGATGAATAAGATCATCGGCCAGAAGATAGCGATAACATCAAGCAAACCCCAGACAACAAGAACGAAGATTTCCACGGTTTACACCAAAGGAAACACGCAGATGATATTTGTTGACACACCGGGTCTTCACAAGGCAAAGAACAAACTCGGCGAGAACATGGTATCGACTGCAAAAAGAACTTTCAACGAATCGGATGTCTGCCTCTACTTAATTGAGGCAGACACCTTTATAGGAGAGCAGGATGAAAACATCCTGTCTCTTTTGCGTACTGTAAGCATCCCGATAATCCTTGTTATCAACAAGGTTGACAAGGTCGAAAAAAGCGTAGTTTTCGAGACCATTACGAAGTATAAGGATCTTATTGAATTTGCAGAAATAGTACCGCTTTCCGCAAAGACGGGAAGAAATATCGAAACGCTTCTTGAGGTTATCGAAAAATACCTGCCTGAAGGACCTTTTTATTACGATCCCGAAACGCTTACGGATCAGCCTGAAAGGCAGATAGTATCGGAGATCATCCGAGAAAAAGGATTAAGATGCCTTGGAGAAGAGATCCCTCACGGTATCGCAGTCGTGATCGAAAAAATGCAGTTTTCCAAGAACATTGTAGATATCGAAGCCTCGATCATCTGCGAGAGAGAATCTCATAAAGGCATGATAATCGGCAAAGGCGGAAGCAAGATAAAAGAGATCGGTTCGAAAGCCAGGATCGATATAGAGAAAATGCTTGATAAAAAAGTAAATCTCAAACTTTTTGTTAAGATCAAAGAAAACTGGAGGGATTCAGATTATCTTTTAAAGAATTTCGGATTAAGCGGTGACGAGGCAGATGAATAATCCTGTAGAAAATCTTTTGTCGGTTACGGGAATGGTCATTAAACAGGAACCTATCGGAGAGTTCGACAGAAGAGTAGTTATCCTTACAAAAGAAAAGGGCAAGATATCGGTATTCGCGAAAGGTGCAAGAAGACAGAATTCGACTCTTGCGGCTTGCACGAATCCTTTTGCTTTTGGGAGATTCACGCTTTTTATCGGAAGAAGCGCCTACTCGTTAAGGGAAGCATTTATCGATAACTATTTCGAAAGCATGAGAAACGATGTGAGAATGGCTTTTTACGGAATGTATTTTCTTGAGATCGCAGATTATTATTCAAGAGAAAATTCAGATGACGCCGATCTTTTAAGACTGCTTTTCCAGGGTGTCAGGGTGCTTGAGAATCCTATTCATTCGTTAAGATTCGTTAAAGCGGTTTTTGAAATAAAAGCCATCCAGATAAACGGTGAACTTCCGATGCCCGATGAAAACAGATTTTCCGCGGGCGTCGTAAAGGCAGTCGGTTTTATTGCCGAATCACCCGTTAACAAAGTTTTTTCTTTTAAGTTGTCCGAAGAAAGCGAAGAGGGACTTATCACATTTGCGAAAGAGGTATCCGAATTCACTTTTGACAAAAAATTCACTTCGCTTGAACTTCTTGATATGTAGAATGACTTCTTTGCATATATTTTCTTGAAAAAATACGTACTTATAGTTATAATATGGTGTATTTTAATTATAAGATTCAGATGACCGGAGGTTTATTATGGAAAAATCAATGGATAAAATTGTTGCACTTGCCAAAGGAAGAGGATTTATTTATCCCGGTTCCGAGATTTACGGCGGACTTGCCAATACATGGGATTACGGCAACCTTGGCGTGGAACTTAAAAATAATGTCAAAAAAGCATGGTGGCAGAAATTCGTACAGGAAAATCCCTACAATGTAGGTGTTGACTGTGCCATTTTAATGAACCCTCAGACATGGGTTGCATCAGGCCATCTCGGCGGTTTTTCCGATCCTTTGATGGACTGTAAGCAGTGCCACGAAAGATTCAGAGCTGACAAACTTATCGAAGATTTCGCCGAAGAGAAAGGCATTACATTACCCAAGCCCATTGATGCATTTTCACAGGATGAGATGATGGCATTTATCAAAGACAATGCTGTTCCCTGTCCTACCTGCGGTAAACATGATTTTACGGATATAAGACAGTTTAACCTTATGTTCAAGACATTTCAGGGTGTTACGGAAGATGCCAAGAATACCGTTTATTTAAGACCTGAAACAGCTCAGGGTATTTTCGTAAACTTTAAGAACGTTCAGAGAACTTCAAGAAAGAAAGTTCCTTTCGGTATCGGACAGATCGGCAAGTCTTTCAGAAACGAGATCACACCCGGTAACTTTACATTCAGAACAAGAGAGTTTGAACAGATGGAACTTGAGTTCTTCTGTAAGCCCGGAACCGACCTTGAATGGTTTCAGTACTGGAGAGGCTTCTGCCGTGACTGGTTATTAAGTCTCGGTATCAAAGAAGATGAAATGAG
>CACZOG010000058.1 GCA_902782715.1 uncultured Lachnospiraceae bacterium
GTAAAATACAGCGCATACGTGAAAATGCCGGTTACTATCGATAACACTGCCTGCTTTTTGACATTAGTCTCCGTAAGAAGGATTATCAGGAAATATACTTCCCACATTCCCATCGGGAGGAACAGGTTCTCACTCATAAATGTGCCCGAGAAACACATGTCGGGCAGTACCGATGTCAAAAGCAAAGATAAGAGTATGATCTTATGATTATTGCCCGATACTTTTTTAGATATCAGGTAACCGGGAAATATCGTGCTCGAAACCAAAACCGAATTGATAAGTGCTATGACTTTGACACGAAGGATCGAATTCCCGATAAAATATGTCGGTGCCAGGATCAAAGGATAAAGGATCTTCTGATAATCGTTTGCCGTTCCGTAAACGGAAAGCGAACCGTTCTGCCAGATGCTCTTTGCTATCTGAAGATATCTTAATTCGTCACGATATGTATGAGCCGCCTTGGTGAAATTGGAAAAATAAAAACGAACCAGCACTTCCAAAAGAAATGCTGCCAAAACCAGAAAGAAAATGATCCTTGTCTTTTGAGCTTCTGTTTTACTTTCCCATTTCAACATTCTGTTAACCCGCTGTCTCTAGCTTAAAATAAACTTCGCAATCTCTATTCCCACGCACTCAAACCATGACCAAATGCCGTAACCGTTATCTCTGTATGCTCTGTAACGGTCCTTACAGCGCTTCTTACACTTGGCAAATGTCTTCTGGTTGCTTGCTCCGCCTGTCATGAAATTGGCAAGCGTAACGTTCTTTATGGTTATGCGTGCATTCTTCTTCCTTGCTCGTAAGAAGAATTCAAAATCATCATGGATTCCAACGCATTTATATGTTCCGATCTCATCGTAGTATGCTTTTCTTACAACCATCGTCGGATGGTTCCAGTGACGTGAGGTCGGAAGCTTGTCGTATTTGCTTTTTTTAACGATAATTTGGCCGTTAGCTTTGATCAGATTGATGTCGGCATAAAAAATATCGTATTGACCTTCTCCATACGTTTTTACGGCCGTTTCTATCATATTTGGTTCGTACCAGTCTCCCGAATTGATAAGACCGACCAGTTCACCCGTTGCCTTAGCTATGCCTTTGTTCATGGCATCGTAAATGCCTTTGTCAGGTTCGGAAAAGATCTTGTAATCGATACCTTTTTCGGCAAAAGCATCTTTGTAAGCTTCAGCAATCTCGACTGTCTTATCTTTGCTTGCCCCATCGATAATAATATACTCTATATCCGTGTAAGTCTGATTCAGAACCGATTCAATTGTCTTTTTTATTACGGCTTCACTGTTGAAGCTTATCGTAATTACGCTAACTCTTGACATTGTTTATACTTAATCTATAATAAAATTTAGAGGTGCTACCGGAGACGGTTGCCCTTTGGAATTATTTAACTGCTAAATAGCAATTTAATAACCGCCGGACGAGGGCGGTTATTTTTTTGACTCTTTACAAATCTTAATTATAAGACCAGCAAATGCAATGAGCATAATGATTAACTGAATTAAATCAGCTAACGAAATGTACATAAGCACCCCTCCTTTCATATGATTGGAGGGTGAGAACCCTCCGAGGGAGGGCAACCGCCTACCGTATTGGTAACACCTTAAATATATGTTACCAAATCGTATTTATTATGTAAATATTATACAACGTTTTTGTGATTTTATTGTAATTTTGCACAATTGTTTTTTTTGCTTTTGGGGCACTATATATTCTTTTCAGTGGCCGCTATGCTCTCTTCAAGCGAAAACACACGATATTCATCCTTATATTCCGCCATATCACTTGAATATGACATACTTCCAAACGCTTTGTTAACAAGTCCCGTAAAATGGCTCATTATCTTAAGAAGCCATGTGAATCCGCCGACTAATCTAACCTTCCTGCCATGAGCCGCAGCGATCATGCGGACCATTTCTGAAGTATTGGAATACTCTGCATTTGCGGGATAGAAAGTTCCTCTTTCTTCGTTATCGATCATAAGTCTTACGAATTCGCAGAGATTGTCTACGTATAACATTGAGCGTTCGTTATCGACTCTCGGGAATAGAGGTAACTTAAGTGCGAACTTGCGAAGTGAATTGTAATTACCCTTGCATCCTTGTCCGTAGATCATTGGAGGGCGAAGTATTACAACTTTGAATGAGGACTCCGCTAAATTTTTAAGACCCTTTTCCGCATTAAGTTTACTCTCTCCGTAGAAATTCTCGGGAGCAGGTTCGGTATCCTTAGTAATAACTTTCTTCTCACCAATCTTTGAGCTGGCCCCGTACACTATTGAGGAGCTCATAAAGATAAACTGTTTAACGCCTGCCGCCTTAGCTTTATTCGCAACATCTATGGTAAGTTCGGTATTAACTTTCCTGTATAATTCCTTTCCTTCTTCCGAAACCTTTCCGACATCCGCATGTGCAATTCCAGCTACATGAAAAACAACATCGTATCCGTCAAAGTTCCATGCCTTATATGAGTCGGAATTTGAAGAATCGGTATTCAATGAATTTTCATCGTTCTGTGCGTCTTTACTGCCGGAAGCTTCATCTGTGCCTGTTTTGTTTGTAACACCCGTTTCGACAATTCGCCCGGTAAGCGTATCCATCACGCTCACTTCGTACTCAGAACTCTTCGGATGGTTATTTATGTAATTTTCAAAAGAAGTGCCGATAAAACTACCGGCACCTGTTATTAATATTTTTTTCATTTCTGATTGTTGATCTGGTATGTCGGAACTATTTCCGCAATTTTACTTCTGATCTGAACGCTGTCAGGTTCGCCTTCGACAAATTTCTTAAGTTCGCCAAGCTGTTCCATGAATTCGTTCTCGTCGAAATTGATAGGCTTTCCGATATGGATTCGCTTATTGTCGGTCTGCTTAAGTTCCTCTTCGTTCATAAGCATCTCTTCATACAGCTTCTCGCCCGGACGAAGTCCTGTAAATACGATCTCTATATCATCACCGACACGAAGTCCGGAAAGTTTAATGAGGTTCTCTGCCAGATCGAGTATCTTAACGGGCTCACCCATATCAAGTACGAATATTTCGCCGCCCTTTGCATAAGCGCCTGCCTGAAGAACAAGTGCGACCGCCTCGGGAATAGTCATAAAATATCTTATGATGTCGGGATGAGTAACCGTTACGGGACCGCCTTCTTCTATCTGTTTCTTAAAAAGAGGGATGACCGATCCGTTCGATCCTAAAACGTTTCCGAATCTTACCGCAACAAATTCCGTTTCGGAACGGTTGTTGTAAGTCTGTACGATCATCTCGCAGATTCGCTTGCTCGCACCCATGACATTCGTCGGGTTAACCGCCTTGTCGGTGGATATAAGAACGAATTTCTTAACTTTCCATTTATCTGCCGCCTGAACAACTTTAAGAGTTCCGAGGACGTTGTTTTTGATAGCCTCGTTGGGGCTGTCTTCCATCAGCGGAACATGTTTGTGCGCTGCGGCATGATATACGATCTCGGGCTTGTACTCCTCGAATATCTTATCCATTCGAAGCGTATTTCTTACCGATGCGATAAGAACGACCAGGTCGAGGTCGGGGAACTTTCTTGAAAGTTCCTGCTGAATATCGTATGCATTGTTTTCGTATATATCAACTATTACAAGCTGTTTGGGATTATGGCCCGCAATCTGTCTGCAAAGTTCGGAGCCGATCGAACCGCCGCCTCCCGTAACCATGATGACTCTGCCCGACACATAACCCATAACTTCGTCAAGGTTGGTGGTAATAGGCTCTCTGCCTAAAAGGTCTTCGATCTGAACATCACGAAGTTTTGATACGTCAACGTCAACTTCACCGTTTATAAGCTGATACATTCCGGGAAGGATACGCATCTTACAGCCGGTTTCTTTACATATGTTGACGATCTCTTTTATCTCCGAAGGTTTAGCGGAAGGAATCGCGATTATGATCTCTGCGATGTTGTATTCCGCCGCAGCCTGAACGATCAGATCCCTGCCGCCTAAAATGGGAACGCCTCTAAGTTTCTTGCCCCAGCATCCCTTACCGTCGTCTATGATGCAGCAGACCTTCATGGTGAGGTACTGCGTTGTGGTTATTTCTTTTATGATCTCGTTACCCGCACTTCCCGCACCGATGACCATGCATCTGGTGGGTTCTTTGCCGCTTTCGCGCATTCTTCTTTTGGCACGGAGTATTCTCAATGCCCTGTAGGAGAATCTGCTGGCAGCTGTTATCGCCATCAGCGAAACCATGTAAAATAATGGATATGATCTGGGAATCGGGAGTTTGAAAATATATCTGCAGGCAACCTGTCCGATCGTAGCCGTAACAACGGCACCGATGATATTGATAAGTTCGGTAGCCGATGCATATCTCCATACCGAAGTATAAAGATTCCAGATAACAAAGCTTACCATGGTAAGAACTAAGTTAATAGGAATGAACCATATCGTCGATTTTAAAAAATAATCAGGAAGATCCTTGAACGAAAAATCGTATCGAACGTATATTGCAAACACCGTACAGATCAATATGGATACCATATCGATCATGGCGAGCAACATGATCCTTACAATCATCTGCCTGCTTATATGAAGTTTGATTTTAGACATCTAAAGCCTCGTAATAAATCTTCTCATCTTCAAGTCTTATACATGCAAGTCTGCTCGACTTATTTCGAAGTGCCATACCGCAGTCAATGTTGATGATGTGGTATTCACCGAGGAAATCGGAATCGTTTAAGACCATGCCTGCGCCCTCTTCGTCTATATTGTCGAGTCTTTGCGTGAAAATATGTCCCAGAACATAAATATACTTTTTGTTCGGGAATATCTTCTCGTTTAATTTCTTAACAAATCCGGCATCGTAAATATTCTGCCAGACTGCCTGGTATACATCTTTGTAGATAAGTTCGTTATATTTTACTTCGTCATCGAATTTCTTGTTAACCATGTATGCATGGCAAAGATAATATGTTTTCCTGCCTATCTTAACCTTCTTTGCAACTATCGAATTGTCAAGATAGATCAAAATTTCAGCTTTCTTTTTTGCCGAGCATTTTTTGAAATCTTCGAAGGTCTGTTTACCGCCGTTGCATTCATCAAGCCAGAGGTCAAGTTCATCCGTGTCTTCTCTGCCTTCATGTTCGCATTCGTCAACGTTTCTTAATGCTTCCATCATGAGAAGTTCATGGTTGCCTAAGAACATTTTGACGTTTTTCATTTTCATGATCGCTTTTAAGATCTTGATCCCATCGGGTCCTCTGTCAATGGCATCTCCCAAAATGTAAAGCGTATCCTCTTCGCAGAATTTTATTTGCTTAAGCATGCGCATGAATGTATCGTATTGTCCGTGTATATCGCTAATTACATATGTGCTCATTATTGTGTTCCCCTTATACCTCGCAAATATCAGTCACGTCAACCTGGATCACCGGCCTTATTCCCATAGGTATATCCAGTCTCCAGTTCTTAAGCATTCCCGCCTGTATTGACTGACCGTCGCAGCTTTCCCCGTAAGTGAAAGTTCCGTTATACTCGTTGATCGTTCCCCTCGTTCTTAATGCATAACCCATGGGGAAGTTCTCGTTGATCTTCTTTGCGTCAGCATATTGCGAGAAGTAGCAGGGGGCCTGTTCCTCGAAAAGTTTCAGGGAATTGTTTGCACGAACCTGTCCGGCATGCATTTCAAATCCGTTGATCATTTCTTCAACACTCGGTAAGAAAACTCTGTCGTATGTTGTCTTGTCGGTGAAAGTGGAAATAGGTGTTTTCACTTCCTTGACAATGATCCTTTCCTGTTCTTCCTTTGAGAAAGCTTCCGAGAAGAATGATCTGTTAAGCCATTCTCTTATTCCGCTTGTTTCCCAGAAAATACCCGTACGGATCTTGCCGATTTCTCTTTCGGACATATCCATGTAATCCTTGTCGTCGAAAAGCTGATAATCCAGAACGTACTCAGACTGAAGGATCATTTTATCGCCCTTCTGTAAAAGGATCACCCACGGGATCTCCGTGTATTCGAAGAAACGGTACATCTTCGAACCTTCGCGGATCTTGGTTCTGTTGGCATTCTTGTATTCTTTGCTCATAAGGGAGTTCGCGATATTAAATCTCTTGAACTTTGCACCCTTTATCATTGTGGAATCATTCAGATCGTATGTAGCATAAATGATATCCGTTGTAAGTCTTGAGCCACTTACTTCGTTCATCGGATAATGACCGAACCATACTCTTCTGTTCTTCTTGTCATAAAGCATCTGAGTATTGATCGTAGGGAAGTATACGGGCTCATTCTTCTTCGAGATCTCTTCGGCATTAAATCCGTAGAGAGAGCGGCGCAACATACCCATATCCTGCTGTCTGTCGGCGCACTGCATGCTCATGCCCTTCATGATCGCATCTGCTATACGCTGATCTATCTGGATATTGTAATCGGTGATCGGAGTAAGAGGTTCATTCATGCTTCTTCTGAAAGCATCGGTCGGAATATCGCCCGTTATCATGCAGTATAAAGTCGCACAGATACCGTAAACATCTGTCCACGGTCCCTGACCTTCACCCACCATCTGTTCAAGCGGAGCATATCCGAATTTGCCGAAATAAACCTGTGCCGTTCTGTTGTTTAACTTCTTCGTAGCACCAAAATCAATCACCTTGATGCTTCCGTCCGAATCAAGCATGATGTTTTCGGGCGAAATATCACGATGGATCAATCCTGCTTTGTGAATTTCCTCCATGGAACTGATAACAGGCTCCATAAGCGAGAGCGACTGTTCTACGGGAAGATGTCCGCCGTTGTTGTCGATGAATCGACGAAGCGTACCGCCTTCCAGATACTCCATTACCATGTATCCTGTGTTGTTGGCATAGAAAAGCTCTTTGATCGAAACGATACCGGGATACTTGGCGAACTGCGCAAGCATTCTCGATTCACGAAGGAAGGCTTTAAGTTCCGCCTGGAATTCTTCCTCCGTCGTTTCTCCCGCAACGATCAGAGAACCGTCTTCTTTTCTTTCTACCATCTCATCCGGGAAGAATTCTTTGATAGCAACTCTGTATTCGAGCAGCATATCAAATCCCATGTACGTGATGCCGAAACTTCCCATACCGAGAATATTACCGATAAGGAATTTGCCGTTTAATATCGTACCGGGCTCCAAAGCTCTTCCGAATGTTTTGACTCCTCTTTTGGGCTTTCCGCACACGGGACAAAAGTCTTCTTCTTTTGTCATATGCATGCAGTTTAAGCACATTTTTTTGATTTCAGAAATTTCCATATTTCTTTCCCCATTTTTCCCCTGGTTTTATACACCTCATCCGGCACTTCGTGCCACCTTGTCTCCGCTCCCGCTTCGGTCGGCGCAAAGCCGATGTCCACCGGACATCGTGCGCCCCTCAAGGGGAAGGCTAGGATTATTCTTATTTAGGAAGTACGAACGAACTCTTAAGACTTACGATTCTGTTGAAGACGGGTGCGCCTTCTTTTGAATCCTTGTAGTCCACGCAGTAGAATCCGTTACGAACGAACTGGAAGCTTTCGAACGCTTTTGCTTTTGCAAGGTCGGGTTCAACATATGCCGTAACGATCTTTCTTGATTCGGGATTGACATTGATGCTTCCGTCTTCTTCGTTGTAAACGCCCTTTTCCTCGTCAACGATGTTTTCGAAAAGTCTTACTTCTACAGGTACCGCACTCTTGGCATCTACCCAGTGAATGGTTCCCTTAACTTTTCTTCCCGTAAATCCGCTTCCGGATTTGGTCTCGGGATCGTATGTACAGTGGATCTCGGTTACGTTTCCGTTTTCGTCTGTTTTATAATCAACGCATGTAACGAAATATGCGTTCATTAAACGAACTTCGTTACCCGGGAAGAGCCTGAAGTATTTCTTCGGCGGATCGATCATGAAGTCTTCTCTCTCGATGTAAAGTTCTCTCGAGAAAGGAATCTGTCTTGTGCCGAGTTCTTCGTTCTCAAGGTTGTTTGCAGCCTCGAGCATCTCGCTCTCGCCTTCTGGATAGTTGTCTATGATAAGTTTAACGGGATCGAGAACCGCCATCATTCTCGGTCTCTTTAATTTAAGATCTTCTCTGATGCAGTACTCAAGCATTGCCATATCTGCGATCGAGTTAGCCTTGGATACACCGCAGAGTTCTACGAACATCTTGATGGATTCGGGTGTATATCCTCTTCTTCTTAATGCTGAGATCGATACGAGTCTGGGATCGTCCCAGCCGTCTGCGATTCCGTCTTCAACAAGTTTCTTGATGTATCTTTTACCTGTAACAACATTCTTTAAATAAAGTTTTGCGAACTCGATCTGTCTGGGAGGTCTTTCGTATTCAAGTTCTTTTACGACCCAGTCGTAAAGAGGTCTGTGATCTTCGAACTCAAGAGTACAGATCGAATGTGTGATTCCTTCTTCCGCATCCTCGATGGGATGTGCGAAATCGTACATGGGATAAATGCACCATGTATCACCTGTTCTGTGATGAGTCATATGAGCAACTCTGTAGATAACGGGATCTCTCATGTTCATGTTGGGTGAAGCCATATCGATCCTTGCTCTTAAAACCTTTTCGCCGTCAGCGAATCTGCCGTTCTTCATGTCTTCGAAAAGGGCAAGGTTTTCTTCTATGCTTCTGTCCGAACCGGGATCTTTTTTACCGGGCTCGGTAAGAGTTCCTCTGTATTCTCTTATTTCGTCGGCGCTTAAGTCGGAAACATATGCTTTTCCTTTTTTGATAAGTTTTACCGCACCTTCATACATTTTGGGGAAATAGTCAGACGCAAAAAACAATCTGTCTTCCCAGTCAGCACCGAGCCATTTGATATCTTCGAGCTGTGAGTTGACAAATTCAATCTTTTCTTTGGTGGGATTCGTATCGTCGAATCTCATGTTGAATTTTCCGCCGTATTCCTGAGCCAGTCCGTAGTTTAAAAGAATACTCTTGGCATGGCCTATATGAAGATAGCCGTTAGGTTCCGGCGGAAATCTTGTATGAACCGTATCGTAAACACCTTCTTCAAGGTCCTTGTCGATAAGAACTTCGATGAAGTTTCGGCTTACCTTCTCCTCTGTATTTTCGCTAGTTTCAATGTTTAATTCATTTGTCTCAGACATTTGTTAAAACCTCTGCTTTTTTATATTTTCGGGCATAATCATACGTATACAAATTTTACCATTTTTTGCCCTAATTGTAAATATTCTTGTAAATCGTAATAGTCGCAGTCGTGCCCTCTCCGGGAGTGGACTTTATGTCCAGTTTTCCCATTCCGCTCGAGGACAATCTGGTCCTTGTATTGCTTAATCCGACATGCTCTTTGTTATCCTTTTTGTTTTCCTTGGGTTTTTCATCTTTTCTTCTCTTAAGCCTGAGTCCTCTGTCGGTCGCATTGCGGATCTCGTATTCGAGATTTTCCTCCATTTCCGATGTGTCAAATCCCACACCGTCATCCTTGACTTTTATGAGGTAACAGTCCTCTTTTTCACGCGTGGAAATATACACTTTTCCCGTACCGCTCTTCTTATGAATACCATGTTTTATCGCGTTTTCGACAAGGGGCTGAACCGACAGCGGAGGTACTTTAAAGTCCATCGTGTCGATATCGTATTCGACTATAAGTTCATCTCCGAAACGCATCTTTTCGATCCATACATAAGCGTCGATATGTCTTAATTCTTCCTCAAAAGTTACCGGTCCGGCTTTACCGATCGAATCAATGTTTCCACGAAGATATTCTGAGAATTTTTCGATCGCGATCTTCGCTTTCTGGGAATCCTTGTCAACAAGTCCGTAGATGGCGGAAAGCGTATTGAAGATAAAGTGAGGTCCTATCTGCGAATACATCATTTCTATTCGCATCTGCCGGACGATCTCGACCTCCTGCTCCATGACCGTTTTAAAGTAAAGAAGGAGGAAGTAGATAAGCGTTGAGAGCATGGCAAAGTTAACTATGATCCTCTTCTCCTGATAAAGTGTCTCGATGACCGATCCGAGAATAACGATTATAGCCGAATAAACCACTGCAAAAGAAGTCTTTTCCTTGCCGTCCCTGAAGTATCTTATAGAGTCGATGATAAGGATCAAAAGGTAGCAACCGGATACCACAAAAGGTACGAATCCGAGAGGTCCCCTGACGAATCCGACCTTACCGTCCTCGAACTTGTAATAGAACATTATCGGCGAGAAATACGCCGTCATACAGACCATAAAATCGATGATCAAAGGAACAACCAGAAGCACGTTAAACTTCGGATTTCTCTTCTCGGAAACAAGAAGATAGAAGTAAAGGATCAGCATCGGACGGATAACATATCCTATGATATCAAGAGTGATTCTGAAAAGATAATACGTCTCCTCTGGCTCAAGAATGGCGTGGCTGAAGCATTCCGCGATCATCAAAACAAAATCAAAAAATATGATCTTGAAAAGATAGTTTTTCTTTTGTTTACTTATCGTATTATTGGATATGAACACAGTCGTCAGACCGATCATGATTATAATTGCGGTTTGATACTGGTAGAAAAGTTCAGCCAAAATTTTTCCTATCATACTGATTCCTTTCATAAAAAGAGTTGTCTAAAAGGTTGCGGTATTATATAATCATCAATAATTTCGCGAGGTAATTTATGATAACTTTTAAAATAGCATTTTTCAATGTTTTGATATCCCTTATCTACATGATCCCGGGATTTATACTCTGTAAAACAAAAAAAGCCGTGGCGGATCATTTATCCACCATGTCGGCTATTTTGATATACGTCTGTTCCCCCTGTATGATCGTTTCTTCTTTTCTCTCGCTTGACTACTCTCTCTCGAATCTTTTATACATGGGACTTTTCTTTGTTGTGTCATTTATCGTTCAGCTGTTGTTTCTTCTTCTCGTTTTCTTAGTGTTTAAAAAGAAGTTTCATATATCAAAATATCGTATGCTCACCATAGGTTCCGTGCTCGGAAACTGTGGTTTCTTCGGGCTTCCTCTGATCAAAGCCCTGCTGCCTCAAAACCCTGAAGTAGCATGCTATTCATCCATTTATGTCATATCAATGAACCTTTTGGTTTTCACTGCCGGAATCTACTGTCTTACTCAGAATAAAAAATACATATCCTTAAAAGCAGCGATCATGAATCCGACATTCTTCTCGATCCTCGTTGCCATTCCGCTTTATATCTTTTCGGCTTCGGAACGGCTTCCCGATCTTGCAAAGGACAGCATCGGATTACTCGGTAAAATGACTACTCCGATGTGCATGTTCATACTCGGA
>CACZOG010000059.1 GCA_902782715.1 uncultured Lachnospiraceae bacterium
CACGGAAGCTGGCTCGTTCAGCACGAGAAATTTGAATCCAAAGCGAAGGCCATAGCGCTCGAGACGGATATCGTTTCAGATACGCTTACAGTGGAAACCTTCGATAAGAGAATGTATGTACGCGATACCGATAACGGCAAGAGGCTTATGGAAGAAGTCGAAGAACTCGATGCATTGTTAACTGCATACAAAGAAGGCATTTTAGCCGATTAAAAAAAGGTGCTGAGGCACCTTTTTTTATTGTTTAAAGAATTTTGTTGTTTTGATCATTATTCCTCCCAGAAGATCTCGTCAAGAGTCTTTCCGAGAGCCTTGCATATGGCACGGCATAAATTGATAGTAGGGTTGTAATCACCTTTTTCAATTGCGTTTATGGTCTGCCTTGATACGCCTACTTTATCCGCTAAATCCTGTTGTGATAAGTCCATGGCAGCTCTGGCAGATTTAAGTTTTAGATTCTTCATACATAAATCCTTTCCATACACTGCTCAGTCTTCTTCAACAGGTTCGTTTCGCTCCTGTTCCTCGTCAATCTTATTGTTTATTTTCTTAAGTAACATTGTAACAAACAAAACGATGAAACAAAAGGCGCAGACAAAACTCATAAAACCAAAAGACAGTTTTCCGTTTAAGAACATATTTCCCTTGAAATAGTTCATTATTCCGATAAAGAGATTCATGATGCCTATGAATGCGAGAATGATCATAACGGAAGAAGATTTCTGATTGAGACCGAAATATGCTTCGTTCCATACACAGTATACGGCAAATACGAGTACACCTCCTAAAATCGTTATTCCGTAAAGGAGAGTGGAATCCAGGAAAGGAAGTAAATTCGTACTGTCGATTATTATTGCGATCCCAATCAGTATAAGGGTTGCGAAGAAACCGGTTTTGTATGCTTTTCCTCTGATCAGTTCCTGACGTTCATCAAATTCAGGGAGGTTATTCTTTCTTGAAGAAAGCGATGCACAGAGCAATACCAGAACAAGAAACATCATTACTATGAATAATGAAAACCACATTGAGAACATCCTGGCATTTGTCTTGGGTGCGAACTTTAAGTAATAATTCATTTCATATTCGCCTTCTGTAACGAAATTATCAAAATCGTAAGCATCAGCCATAGCCTCTGCATCTTCAGCCGAGCAGAGATATTCTTTGGCAAATTCAATAAAAGAATCGCGTGTGGCGTGATGCGTGAAAGTTATATGATAAGTGCCGGGTTTAAGATGAAGGGTTGTGTCTGCCATGATACTTCCGGCAACTGTTGAGTATAAAACATTAAAATCTTCGTCAGAGATAATGATCGAAGTGAGAAATACATTCTGCGCGGGATCCATGCCGACTATTTTATTTCTGTCTGTTCCTTCGAATACCCAGCTGTAAGCTACTGTGTAGTCATCCTCGTAACTGACGGTTTTATGAAGCATGGTCGAAGAGGGATCCACTTTGCCTAAAACATCTTTGGTGACGGTTATCCTGTCGGTGAACTCTCTTACATCATCAGGATGTTTTTTGCTGAAAAATGTAAACGGGGTTAAAACTCCGAGTGCTATAACAAAGAGAATAATGATTATTAATAAGATATTGGTAAATTTCTTCATTTTTCCGGCGTCCTTTCAACGCGATTTGAAACTTGTTTTGTTGTATCTAAAATAAAACATGATTTACACAATGTCAAGTATATTTGACAAATTATTTGAAATCTTTTACATCGGGATTATTTACCAACAGGATTTTTTAGTTGAAACAATTCCGGTATTTAATATATTGGAATGAGAAGAAAACAGCGGATTATTACAGAATTGTAATAATATATGTCATTAAATATGTTAGAATATGAATATGAGGTGCTAGGCACCGAAATCTAGTATTCAGTGAATAAAATAATCTAAGGATTAAATGCATTCTGTAAGGATTCTGTTATGAAAATATTTTTGCTTGAAGATGATGATGCGATAGGCATGGGACTTAAGTATTCTCTGGAAAAAGAAGGATACGAAGTCACTCATGTAAAAACAGCAGCCGAAGCAAAGTCAGCATGGAAAATAAAAGAATATGATTTAAGCATTCTGGATATCAATCTTCCCGACGGAAGCGGATACGATATCTGCAAATTCTTAAAAGAATCGGAAGACATTCCGGTTATATTTTTAACTGCCGCCGATGCGGAAGTTAATGTTGTCATGGGCCTTGAACTCGGTGCGGATGATTATATATGCAAGCCTTTCAGAGTAAACGAACTGATGGCAAGAATCAAAAGCGTTTTAAGAAGAGCAGGAAAGGGCGACAAAGGAAGCGAGTTATCATCCAATATTGAAATGCTTGGAAACCTCTGCATTTACACCAATGAAGCAAAGGTTACGCTAAAGGATGAGACTACGGGCAAAGAAGAAAACATCGAACTTACTGCGCTTGAGTACCGTCTTCTTCTGACATTCTTAAACAATCGTGGCGTTGTGCTTACAAGAAATCAACTTTTATCCGACATGTGGGATATAAGCGGTGATTTTGTTAATGACAATACTCTTACGGTTTATATCAAAAGACTTCGCGACAAGATAGAAAAAGACCCTTCGGATCCGAAGATTATCAGAACGGTTCGAGGCATGGGATATATTGTAGATAAATAAACGGTGCCGGGCACCAAAAGCGCTACAGGTGTCCGGCTCCTGCAAGGTGCCTGACACCTTAAGGATGAAACATATGAAAAACAAAGAATTCCGCAATATGATAATAATCGGTGCAGCCTTCACAATTCTTGTGACGGTTTTATGCGCCGTTTTTTCGGGATGGATACCTGCAGCGGCTGTGTTCGCAACGGGCTTTGTTTTACTGACTGTTTTCTTCTTTTATACGAGAAAAAGATATAAGAATATCGAGAAATTAAACGATTATCTTGTCAGAGTTCTTGCGGATAATGAAGACAGCGAAATACTTGATCAGGAAGAGGGCGAACTGTCGATATTAAAAACAAATATTTACAAGACAACCTCGACACTGAAGTTTCAGAAGGAACTTCTTTCCGATGATAAAAAGAACCTCGCGGCGGCAATCGCCGACATCAGTCATCAGTTAAAAACACCGCTTACATCAATGATGGTTATGAACGATCTTCTCCTGGATGAGCAGGATGAAAACAAAAGATGCGAATTTCTTCAGACTCAGTCCTCACAGCTTAACAGAATGAACTGGCTCATTCAGACACTGCTTAAATTATCCAAACTTGATGCCGGAACAATCGTACTTAAAAAAGAAGATGTTTCATCCCTCGAACTTATTGAAGAGGCAGTGAAACCCTTCGGTATCCAGTTTGAATTAAGAAACATAAAATTTACATCGGACATTTCCGATCTTACAATCCGTTGCGATAAAAACTGGACAGTTGAAGCCATCCAGAATATCATTAAAAACTGCATTGAGCATATGGATGACGGCGGAGAACTTTCGGTAACAATGGTCGATACAAATATTTTCACACAGCTTACCGTAAGGGATACGGGCTGCGGTATTGCTAAAGAAGATATCCCGCATATTTTTGAACGTTTTTACAAAGGAAAGAATGCCGGTAAAGACAGCGTCGGCATCGGCCTTGCTCTTTCAAAATCCATCATTGAGGGAGAGCAGGGAGAGATTACTGTGGAAAGTACTGAGGGAGTCGGAACAAAGTTTATCATTAAGTTTTACAAGACTCTTATCTAAATAAGAATGATAAAAAATTAAGCGCCCCGAATGCAAGATAGAACATTCGGGGCGCTTTTTAGATTCTTTTAGCAGATATCTTCTTTCAGTACGTCAACGATTGTTTCGTTGCTTGTTTTTCCGGCCGATAAAAGCATACTGACTCCGACGATTGCAAATACCCCAAGCGATACGAGAATGTATGTTAATATATTAATCTCGAATGCCGAATTAGGAGTCGGAACGTTTTTGTAGATAAAGAAACTTATTAATGCCGAAATCGGAAGACCGAATAAAAGTGCTCTTAATCCG
>CACZOG010000060.1 GCA_902782715.1 uncultured Lachnospiraceae bacterium
GAAGAACGTCTCAACAGGGTTACAGAGTGGCTTAAGGCAGCAGGGCAGAAAGTTAAAGCATCGGGAGATTCCCAATACCCTGATGACTGGGAGATAAAAGAAGACATCCGCCTGCTTGATGAGTACTATAAAAGCGAAATGTGGCGAACCGATTTTGAGGCAGATGAAAAAGGAGAGCTTCCCGGGACTTTAAAACGCGGAGTTTTATCGGAAGATGCAATTTATAATGTACTGACTGAATTTGATGAACTTATAAAAAACAGCAGTGCTGAAGAACCAACAAAAATAAAAGATGTTTATCAGACGGAGGGCAAAATGAGCAAGAAGACTTTGATCGTAATTGACATGCAGAACGATTTCGTCGATCAGGCACTCGGAACAAAGGAAGCCGTGGCGATCGTGGATAATGTTAAAAAGAAAATAGAGGAATATTCCTTAAGAGGCGATGAGATAATCTTTACGCAGGATACACATGCAGAGAACTATCTTGATACAAACGAAGGAAAACATCTTCCCGTTGTTCACTGTATCGAAGGAACCGAGGGATGGAAGATCTACGACGGGCTTGAAGTAAAGGATGCGAAATACATCAAGAAATATTCCTTCGGCTTCACGGGCTGGAAAGATTATGATCTGCAGGATGTTGAACTCGTAGGTTTATGTACGGATATCTGCGTTGTTTCAAACGCGCTGATCATTAAAGCTTTATATCCCGAAATTCCCGTAAAGGTGGATGCCTCCTGCTGTGCGGGAGTAACGCCCGAATCACACAATGCCGCTTTAGAAACGATGAAGATGTGCCAGATAGAGATAATATAGTAAAAACCCCGAACACTTAAGCGAGTGTCCGGGGTTTCATTTATTTAAGATTAAGCTACAGATCAGTCATAGGTTGTCACGAGGTTTATAACATCACCGCATTCTGTACATTGATCCCATTCCTGGGTGTATCCGGGTGTATAACCTGTTGTGTTGGAAACCTCATCATGATGTTCTCTGTGGTGTTCATAATTATGTCCGTGAGCGGGGATAGGACGGGTTTCACTGACGTCTCCGCATCTTTCGCATTTACATTCTTCTTCTCCGTCATCGGTGCAGTCGGCCGGTTTGACGACAACCCATTTATAAGCATGTCCGAGCGGATCGATATCACGAAATTCTTCTTCGTTGCAGGCTGTGCAGTAACGTCGTTCACGTCCACTCTGCGTACAACTCGGGGCTTTACCGTTTACGGTTGTCCATGTAGTCCACCTGTGTCCGAGAGCATCGATCGAACGTCTCTCTTTTTCACCGCAGACCGAACATTCGTGTTCTTCCAGGCCTTCCTTGGTACAGCTTGGCTGTGAAGTAACCGTCCATTTTCCGAAACTGTGACCGTTGGCTTTAATTTCCCTTGATTCGGACTGTCCGCAAACTGAACATGTATGCTTCTCGGAGCCTTTGCCTGTACAGGTAGGTTTCTTTTCTGTTTCCCAGTTGCCCCAGGTATGTTTGCCGGTGGCAGCTATGGATTCTGTTGCACCCTTTTCGCCACAGACGGTACATTCTTTATGTTTCGAACCTTCTTTTCCGCATGTAGGTTCAGAGTCTGTAACTTCTTTCCAGGTATGGTCTTTCTTTGCAATGGGTCTTGTTTCTTCAGCACCGCATGAACAAACACGTTTTTCCAGTCCTTCAGCAGAACAGGTGGAATCTTTTACAACCGTCCAGTTACCGAATGAGTGTGTATGTGTCTGTGTATTGTTGTTGCTTGCCCCTGAGTTTCCTGAGTTGTTTGAACCGCCGCCGGAATTGTTATTGTTGTCAGTGTTGTTGCTGCTTGCGGAGTTCTTGTCTTTATCTTTATCCTTGTCTTTGTTTTTATCCTTATCCTTGTCTTTATCTTTATCTTTGTCTTTGGGATTCTTGTCGGTATTGTTATCGCTTGCGGTATTATTGCCGCTGGCTGTGTTTTTATCCACATTGTCGTCGGTATTATTTCCGCTGGCTGTGTTGTTTCCGCTGGCTGTGTTATTGCCGCTTGCGGTATTGTTGTCATTATTGTCTGAGCTGTCCGATCCTTTTTTAGGTCCTTTGGGACGACGAAGAGGCGGTTTTCTGATTAATTCCTGTAATCTTGCCACGCCCTTTTTGGGGAGACTGTCATAAAGAGGCAGAAGAATTATATTTCCGTCCTCAGCGAGTACAAATTCAGCCATATCGCCGTTTGCTCTGATTAAAACAGCTTCGCCTGCATGAATTTCCTGTTCAAGTCCGTTGTATGTTCCCGACAGGGTTTTAAGTCTGGCCAAAACCACGCCTTTCTCAACTTCGACAAGCGTGTAAACAAAGTTGTCATCACCCGTAAATACGGTTATGCGGAAAGTTGTTCCTCTTACGGACATGGTCGAGTTCGGCGTATCGACATCATAGGAATCGTTGGCGCCGAGCTTCTGGGTCAGTTCGTTTAATTCGGATCCCTTGTCGAGAACGATTTTAATCTTGCTCGCCTTCTTGTTTGAATTTGATTCGAGTCTGAAGTGAGTGTTCTCCTCGGCGTAAACGTACTTGTCGTTATCCATGCACATGGTCAGCTCGCTTGCTTCCATTACACTTACGTCATCGCCGCTGTAGAGACGCTCGCCCTTGTAAGCCTGGCCGTTGTTTTTCTCGCCGACGACATTTACGGTACCTTTGACGTCTTCGACAGAGATGCTTCTGTATCCGCTTTTACTTACAATAACCGCAATGATTACGCCCACAACCGCAACGAGGGCGGCAGCAGAGCAACCTGCGATTATTTTTCCTTTGGTTGTTGCTAAAAATGTTTTAATGCTTCCCATCTTATCACTCCTTATCTGTAGGCTTCGTACATTCATAAAGATACTCCACCAGCTTTGCATCGATATTTCCGTCCTTGGCCATACCGCGCATGATATCGAATGCTTTTTCCCTCGGAACGGGAGGTTTGTAAGGTCTGTCCGTTGCAATCAGCGCATCGCAGATATCCGCCACAGCGATGATTCTCGCGTCCGTGCAGAGGTCGTCTGCGGTCAGATGGTTCGGATAACCTTTTCCGTTTAAGCATTCGTGGTGTTGAACCGCCAATGTGGGAGAATTGGCGAAATATTTATTAAAATGAACCTTATCGAGAATACGTCCGGTAATTTCAACATGGCTTTGCATTACCTTTCTTTCCTCGTCGGTAAGAGTTCCTTTTACTATGTTAAGACATTCTTTTTCTTCGTCTGTAAAAAACGGAGTAATGTTTCCTTCGGAATCTTTGTACTCATATGCCATTACTTTGGTCAGTTTGGCACGAAGTTCATCGTTTATGAAGCCCATGGAATTGACTTTGTTGACAAGTTCCACAGCTTCATCGGCCTTTGAAACAAAATCATTATAATACTTTTCATCGATTTTGTTCTCAAGCAGGTCTATTCTGGATTTCAGTTTAAAACTTTCAAGCCGTTTTTCGATTTCTTTTTCGCGGCCGTCAAGTCGGGTTTCCTTATTCATGACCTCGAGAGGAATTGCAAGTTTTCCGATGTCATGAAGGAGTGCGCCCATGACAAGCTGTTCTTTTCTCTGCACCGAGAAGAATTCTTCTTCCTTGCCCTGCTCATGCATTTCGTTGATGTAGTCTGCAATCATTCCGCTGTACTTCGCAACATTTCTTGTGTGGGATGCGTTGTAAGGGGTTCTTTCATCGATAGCGGTTGCCATGGCTTCCGTGAAGGACCACATCTGTTCTTTTATCTCTTCCTGGTATCTGTAGTTTGCAATCAGTTCGCCTAAGTATTTTTCAATGATAAAATACAAATCCGCCAGAGCCAGCGCGACGAACATGTATATGCAGCTTATAAAATATCCGTTTCCCGAAAGGATTCTTCCTGCGAGAGCATAGAGTCCCGCAATTGCAAGGGAAACGGGAATTGTTATGAAAAGATTCTTCTTTCTTAATATAAGAATGAAAAGAACCAGAATTGCCGAAATGATTCCCGCCAAGGCAAATTTGTTGACGGATACCATTGTTTTGCCGTCAAGATATGCCTGGATGATATTGGCATGTATCTCCATTCCGTACATAACCTGATGTCTGTCGGAGGCTGCCATGTAAGAGTCCTGGGTACCCGGGGCATAGGCTCCGACGATGACGATTGCGTTCTTGAAGTTTTTCATCGGAACATCGCCCGACAAAACTCTTGAAAGGGAAAGGGCATTAAACTCTCCGGATTCGCCCGAGTAAAGGAACTGGAACTGTCCTTCCCTGTTGGTTTTCGGCGTCTTAACCGGCAGCCCGGTCATTTTCATATATTCCTTATAAATCGTATATGCGAAACTGTCCTGTGTTTCGCCGGCCTTTGCCTGCAGTTCTTTCGGCATTTTTACGGTGTTTCTCGTATATCTTACATATCCGTCCGGCGAAATAATCGGATCCGCGAAGCCCGTTTTGACATTTGCGCTTATTTCGTCGTAGGGCATTTCCACATCCGAAACATGCTCTTTGTTAATGTATCTGTTTCCGTTTTCGTCCGTTTCGACCGCAACTCTGTAAACAACATTCGTGCTTATGACGACATCTTTGTCTTTTACGGCATCTGCAAGTGCCGCATCGGTTTCTCCGTCATAAGATCCCGTAAGAAGAAAGTCGAGACCGACTACCAGAGGTGCATTTTCTTCATCCGCATACAGTTTGTTTAAAAGTTCCGTTAGTTTCTCTCTGTACCAGAGGTTGGTGTTTCCGTATTCGGCGATTGTTTCCTCATCGATTCCTATAAGGACTATGTTCGGATCGGTTCCGTTTAACCTTGAGTAGAGATGGTCGGTTATAAAAGCATCCGGCGCATACAGAGGTTCCTTGATTACACAGAGGAAAATCAGACCGACCGATGCGAGAAGAATAACTGTGTTTATAATATATTTTTTCATTTAATCAACCTTTTCTTATATAAAAGAAACAATACATACATTTAATCAATTTTATCATATCAAAACTGTTGAGATATTCAACATCATATAGCCCTTAACAAAATTTTTAAAAATTTTTTCAAAAAAGACTTGACTAAGTAGCAAAATCATACTAACATAAAACCAGAAAGTAGTCAAGTGCTACTAACAAAAAATTTTAAAAAGATGCAAAGCATCGGAAAGGAGTACATTATGGGACTTAAATTAAAGAAATTCAAACCGACCGAATATGTAACAGTTGTAAGAAAGGGGAAAACAATTAAGAGCGGACAGGGTCTGACAGTATTTTACAATGATATTCATACTGACATAATGGTTGCTCCGATTACGGCTTTCGACGGAACATTCGCCTTCGACGATCTCGTAACAGCCGATTATCAGACGGTATGCGTCCAGGGCGCGATTACATACATGATAGACAATTACGAGAGAGCCTACAGGATGGCGGATTTCACATTCGCAAGAAATTACGAGGATAAAAAGAACAAGGCGATGGAAATCTTCTGCAAGAGAATAAATAACGTGATAAGGGCTGTCGTTATCAGGGAAACAGGCAGGATGGATGTTCGAAACATCATCAAAAAAGCCGATGAGATGGCAGCTTTGATAGCAGATGCATTAAAAAATGACGAAACTATCGAACAGCTCGGAGTAAAGATCCTTGCAGTCAACATTCTGGGAATCGTTGCAAGAGCCGATACAAGGAAAGCTTTGGAGGCTGCTGCCAGAGAACAGATTCTAAAAGAGCAGGATGACGCGATTTATTTAAGAAGGAATGCGGCGATAGAGCAGGAGAGACTCATAAAAGAGAACGAACTCAATACTGAGATCAAAGTCGCAGAGAAGGAAAAAGAGAAAAAA